>JAIMAD010000573.1 GCA_023512145.1 Bacillus sp. (in: firmicutes)
GTTGCAAACAGAGGGTACTAAAACACATGTTAATAAACTTAAGGGAAGATGAATATGATGGTGAATCATCTTACGATACAGGAACAATCAATCATTCGTCAAATTCAAAGTGAAACGGATAAAAAAAATATCGATAATATTACCAGAACAGCAGCGTACTTTTCATTCTTTAAAAAAAACCCTGATATCATCTGGTCATTCCTTGCGAGCATGGTTTCAAGGAATGGGGGATGGAATATGTGTGATTTAGAAGGAATGATATTCCCCCAGGTTCTAGCTGCTCAGACAAGAAAACAACTATTTCTTACCTATGAGCGGGCAAATTGGCTCATTTTTCATGATGCTTTTCCACAATTACTGCTCTATCAATATTCGACGAAAATAAGTCGTCCAATGTTTCATTTACTACCTTATCTTAATGTTTCAAAATTCATTCAAAAAGAGTGGGATAGATATTGGAAAGAAAACGATAAGAATAGACTGACAACAGCATTAATTATTAATGAGCAAAATGTTATTCAAACACCTGTCATAGAGCACCCTATATATAAAAAAAAGGTCTTTCATTCGATGTTATTTTCCTTTCAAGACTGGCTCCATTTCAGCTGTGTATTATTTCCAACTTGTGGTGGGGAGGTTTATGGCGCAAGTGTAAATGGCTTTAAATCACTATCAAAAAGAATTGATTTAGGAAAACGACTTGCAAGTATTCTTTTTCATCCGCGACTTTTTCCTCACTTTTTTGAATTCGCTGAAAAAACAGAGCATACGGGATCTAGGTATGACTATGAACAGTACTTTAAACGTAAGACGATCCGGAAAAACCCAATCTTGCGTACTACTTTCCCGGTAATTGATCATCATCAGCGGGCTTACGAGGATTGGAGTGTGGATAGAAGGGTGTCACCAGTTTGGTGGTTATACTTTCCTGCAAATCATCGTCACCCTATTCATATAACGGACTGGTACCTTGCTAAATCAAACCAGCTTCAACTATTGCTCGCATTGCAAAGGGTCCTAGAATTGAAAAAGTGGGAATAAGACATGCGCAAGACGTTTTATGTTGGACATTTTTAAAGTTGAAATTTTTATACAATCAGTTTTAGAAAACTAAATAAATGGGTTGACGGGTTGGACGCTTCATGAGGAGTAGTTGAACATTAAGGTGCTTGTAGCTAAACAAAAAAAAGCAAGGAAGCCCTTGCTTTTTTTATTTTAGCCTAAATTTATGTGGAAGGACGATCAGGTCCTTCTAGTTTTTTATCACCATATCCTACTCTTTTTTCTGCTTCTGATTGTGTTTGTTTATTGGTTTGTTTTTTCTTTTTTGACATAAAACCACCTCCATTACTAGCTTGTGCGCTTTTTTCTTATTTCATGCAGGCTTTAATAGATGTCGAAGGATAAACGGAAAAATGCTGGTTGGCCACTATCTTTGACGAATACCTTCTAGTTTTGTCAAGGTAGAAGGAAGGTATTAACAGAAGGAGAATAATAAATAGAGAATATAGCGAGGAGGATTAATAAATGAATAAGCCATTGTCCGAAAAAGAAAAAATTCTAACCATGTTGACAGAAATATATGAACAATTAGAAGAAATGGAGTCAGTTCTCAAGGAGTCTTTCTCAGACAAACGCAATAGTTTAAACAATGCCGAAAAGGATAAGATAAAAGCCTCTGAGCAAAATCTAGCAGCCCTAGATCAAACATTTGAAGGAATTGATTTCACTTCGAGAATTAGGTTTCAGTTGACAACAAATCCTTACAGCTTGAATTGGGCATCTAAGTACCGTTAAAATGAAAGTAATAGTTAAGAGTAGGCATGAATGTTCTTAGCAACTTTCATTTAATAAACAAAAGAATATGAATATACACTTTGAGAATTGTCCGGAGTAAAGCTTATCGGCTCGTGGGAATAAAAAAGTAAAATCTTTTATTCCTTATTATTAAACTAATCAGGCAAGTATGCTGGTCGTAGATAATCTGGCGGAATTTCAGCTTTTCTTATAAAGAGAAAGGGACTTAAAAAGATGTCTGATGAAATCATCCATTTAACAGAAAAACTGTTACAGTATAATCGTTTATTTATGAAATATTACCAAGAGGGAAGAGAGACGGAACTACAGTATGATTTTCATGAAGTCATTAAACCATTCGCAGATGAAGTCCAAGTAATAAATGGTTCCTGGAAAAGGGCAATGAGGGAATGGCTTTCAGAAACGAACCTTAAACATCTCCATTTGAAGCAAATCGATGCGACGTCAGAACACATCGAACAGCTCTCAATTCAAGCCTTTTTTCCAAGAACTAGTAAAAAGATATTTTTAAATACAAATCGAACAATTGAATTTTTCTTGCTGGAGATATTGAATGAATTAAAAGGATAAAAAAGAGATGCCACAGGGCATCTCTTACAC
>JAIMAD010000574.1 GCA_023512145.1 Bacillus sp. (in: firmicutes)
TTCTAGATCTTGGTGCATAACGTTTTGAGTTTCTTTCTCAAAAAATGGTAAGCGAAAACTTCCAATATTCATGAAGCACCCATCCTTTTAATAAATTTTCAATATATGTTATATGGTGAGGAAAATGGAAAGTTATAAGTGCGTAATTTTTGCAAAATGTGAATGAAAACGGAAATAATAGTACTAGTATATATCTATTCGTTCCATTTTATACCTGGATGTCGGGGATAAAATAGGATTAAAATCATAAAATTTTTTCAGCAATTAGGGGACTTCTGATACAATAATAAGGGTAACTAAAAAGAAATTTTAGCTAGAGAGGTAGAGGAAAATGGATTTATTAGCGAAGTGGTTTAATTCTATGAAACAGTATTTATTAGATGCTGATCGTTGGGCTCGTATTGGAGTTGCGACATTAAAAATATGTATTATTTTAACAATTGGTGCAGTTGTTGTGCGAATTGCAAGGGCGGTTGTACGAAATGCGTTTCGTATGGGGAGTCGTTCTCCAATTCAAATTTCAGAACGTCGTACAGTTACAGTAGCGAAATTACTTGAAAATATTGTAGCGTACGTTGTTATGTTCATTATGCTAATTGCGATTTTAGGTGTGTTTGATATTAATGCATCAGGTTTATTAGCGGGTGCTGGGGTAATTGGTTTAGCAGTCGGATTTGGGGCACAGAGCCTAGTGAAGGATGTTATTTCTGGCTTTTTTATCATTTTTGAAGATCAATTTTCAGTAGGTGACCATATTCGGGTAGGACAATTTGAAGGTAATGTCGAAACAATAGGATTAAGAACAACAAAAATAAAGAATTGGACTGGAGAATTGCATATTTTGCCAAATGGCAATATCGCTGAGGTAACGAATTTTTCGATAAATAACAGCATTGCTGTTGTCGATGTTGCCATCGCTTATGGTGAGGATGTTGAAAAGGCTGAAAAGGTGATTGCCGAGCTTTTAAAAACGATGCCAAATCAATACGATGATTTAGTCAGTGCGCCCGATCTGTTAGGAATTCAAACGATGGGCCCCACGGAGGTTATTCTACGAATCGTAGCGGAAACTCTACCAATGCAACATTTTGCCATTGCCAGGATGTTGAGAAAGGATATCAAACATCATTTAGAAGTGCATGGGATTGAAATTCCTTATCCAAAACTTGTGATGTACTCAAGCAGTATGGAGCAATCGAAATAATGGTTAAATTTAGGGGGAATTACAATGGAAGAAAAGGAGTTTTCATTAAATGATGTGGTAGAAATGAAGAAACAGCACCCTTGTGGAACGAACAGTTGGAAAATCATCCGCATGGGGATGGATGTGCGGATTAAATGTGTGGGATGCGGTCACAGCGTTCTCATTCCAAGGAGAGAGTTTTCAAGGAAGATGAAGAAAATTGTCGTGAGGCATGAAGAATAATTTCATGCTTTTTTTTTTGAAGGTTAACTGGGATTGTGATAGTTTTTGCTGTTCTTGTATTTTTAACATTTGTTGCCTATAATTGTGAGAGACTTTTATTAATTTGGAACTAATTTTTATCAGAAAAGCGAAAGGCGCCCGTCTATCGGCGACAAGCATAAGACGAGACGACTGTTGATTGCCCTTTAACCTTCTTGTTTGATTGGCGTATGACCTCGAGCCGATAAGCATTAAGCTGGACAATTCTCAAAGATAAAATTTTTATACTAACTTATTAAATAGATTGACTATTTTAGAGGAGTGAAAATGAATGGCTTTAACAGCTGGAATAGTAGGATTACCGAACGTTGGTAAATCTACATTATTTAACGCAATTACACAGGCAGGGGCTGAGGCAGCAAATTACCCGTTCTGCACGATTGATCCGAATGTTGGGATTGTCGAAGTACCTGATTACCGCTTACAAAAATTAACCGAACTTGTGCAACCTAAGAAGACAGTTCCAACAGCTTTTGAATTTACCGATATTGCTGGAATTGTTAAAGGTGCAAGTAAAGGTGAGGGGTTAGGAAACAAGTTCCTTACCCATATCCGTGATGTAGATGCCATTTGCCAAGTGGTTCGCTGCTTTGAAGACGATAATATTACCCATGTATCTGGTAAAGTTGATCCTATCGAGGATATTGAAACCATTAATCTCGAATTGATTCTTGCTGATATGGAATCGGTAGAAAAGCGGATTGTCCGTGTTGAAAAATTAGCTAAGCAAAGAGATAAAGATGCTGCGGCAGAATTTGAAGCACTACTTTTATTACGTGCAGCTTTTGAAGATGAAAAACCAGCTCGAACAGTTGAATTCACCGATGATCAAATGAAAATCGTTAAAGGAATGCATTTATTGACAATTAAACCAATGCTTTATGTGGCGAATGTTAGTGAAGATGATATTATCGATCCTGCAAGCAATGACTATGTTCAAAAGGTTCGTGAG
>JAIMAD010000575.1 GCA_023512145.1 Bacillus sp. (in: firmicutes)
GGATGGTTATTATCAAAAATTTCTACAGTAGCAGCAATTTCCGATACCTTAATACTTTTTAATTTTTTGTACCCTCTGGGGGTTTTGGACTCCCATTTTTCATTTTAAAAACAACCAAGGTTACGAAAACAGCTAATATTTAAGAGTATTTTTGGATATTTATGCTAAAATATATATGGAATTGTGAAGAGTAATGTTTGAAAAGACTAAAACAACAAACTCTCATGAGAATGTATACGATGATTTTAATGATATCTTAGATAATATTACTAGAATAGAGAAAATACTAAGTTTGACTTAATTTAGAGTGAAATGGCCAGTCCAATCCTAGTGTAGGAAATATATTATAAAACAAAGGACTGGTCACATTTTCCATATAACCCTAACAAATTAGCTTGGGTCGTTTTCATCGAAAGTCAAAACAGTTACATCTGTTGATTCACCGTTCTCTATTTCCTTTTGAGTTGCCTCTTTATTTAACACATCCTCTGTATTAACACCCTCAGCAATAGTTGGTTCTCCTTTAGAATATGTATCTTTTTTCATCTCAGACACCTCACTCAATAAATATTGTTTTGAACTAACACGAGATTATTATTTCCAAAGATAGCAAATTTATTAAACAAAAATGGAATAAAAAAGCTCTTGTGTTGGGTTAACGGGTTCTGTTACCTGTCACAAAACTAAAATATGTATGCCGAATAGACCATCAAATTGTATTCAAATTTGATGGTCTATTTTTATTGATAAATGGGGATTAATTTTACTATTACCTTATTTTTTGTTATAGAATTTGCATATCAAATTGCACACTTACAGTGTGCAATTTATGGTACATTTTAAACGCCAATTTGTGTTACAAATTACATTTACATTAGGGGAGTAGAATATTAGTGAAGATTAAGCCAAGGTATGCAAGTACAGAAGAAACGACATTTAAACTCACACTAAAAACGAGAAAAATCACGGTGGTGTTAAGCGATTTTTTTACGATATGGCCTTCTTTAAATAAAGAACCCTATAGTTTAAGTACATTTTTTCGCAAAACTTTAAAAATATTGCCCATTTCATATAGTGGAGGAAGGAAAGAATTATTCCAAGAGTTTAACTTAATGAATCGTTTAATTCACTTTTAGGACTCAAACATTTCTTCTTGACTATCCATACTGCAAATAACATAGCAATAGGTACTATTACTGGACCTTCACTTTGGAAGAGCATTAAAAAGGAGTCATAAAATTCTCCATAAAGTGGAGTCATTACAATAGCTAGTAATACTTCAATTGCAAAATAACATAAAAATAGAACACCCAATACACTACTGACTATCATAATTGTTACCTTTATACCTTGCTTTTTTAGTTCCCTTAGAAAATACTTTATGTTTTTTATCAAAGGTATAATAAAAATTGCCAGACTAAATAGTATATTAAGTAAAATATAAACTAAATTAGCCAAAATTCCTTGTTGATCTCTGGTCTCAGAATAAAGACCTAACAACCCTGATACAATCCAAATAATATATACGAAAGTAGTAAAAAGAAACGCACCAGCTATAGCTGATAAAATAAAATTTATCTTATACTTTAGCATTGAATCGACAAACAGAATAGCAACTGATTTTTTTGTCAACATTATACCCCCTTATATCCCTCGAGATTCCTTTCTCAATGTTTGCCCACCTCTCCACAAACCAATTATATCCATTTATTCGAAGTGGAGGAATATACAAATATGGATAAAAAACTACATTTAAATTTTAATATATTTTATCTTACTGCCCCGGTAGCTTAATAAGAAATTCAACAAAAAGGGACGTAAATACTTCAAAGTGAAGATGATTATAAACGTCTCAAAAAATAAAGGACCAAATCGCCGGCATAGGAATTTGGTCCACAAAACCAATAACATTTTTATATGCAACAAGCATTACTTTTTGCAAAGTAATTTAACTTTTTGTGATAGGTATCCGAACCCGGTAGTGTAAGGTATCAACTCTTTTGATACGGCCAATTTTTATTCAAAAGTAACAAGTGAGGAAATTGTCTTAGTTATCAAGTAAAGAAAGGGAGCAGTGCCGCAATATCGTTATGGTCTGGTCTTTTTTGCATTGAATGACCGGGGGCTATTCATTTAATAATTTCTAAGTTGACTGAGGGATTCAGTCCAGCATCTATCGATATAAATTATCTTTTTGTTAAACATTAATGTAAAAAAGAAAAAAGGGGGTGTGAAAGGCGTCGCTCTTAAGATTTATAAATTTAACAAGGTCACAATAGGGTCCCTATAGTTAATTTAGTATTTTTTTTAATAGCTTTTATGCATAAGAGACCATAGCCTGGTTAATCAGGAAAATGTAGAGCATATGAGGCACCGAATCAAATTGTGTGTAAAATACAAGGT
>JAIMAD010000576.1 GCA_023512145.1 Bacillus sp. (in: firmicutes)
TTTCATATTGTAGGTGATGGTTCTTCTCGTAAGAAATGTGAAGAATTAGTCAAAAAAATGAAGCTTAATAATGTTATTTTCTACGGGCATTATCCTATTAATGAAATGTCTCGTTTTTATGAAATGGCAGATGCCTTCTTAGTCACATTTAAAGCTAATAAAGTCATATCATATACCTTACCAAATAAAGTTCAATCCTATATGGCTGCAGGAAAGCCGATTATTGGTTCAATAAATGGGGAAACCCAGATTGTTATAAATGAAGCAAATTGTGGATTATGTAGTTCGGCAGAAAATTATAAGGAACTTGCAAATAACATAAGAAAGTTTGCAAGTGACAAAGAAAACCATATAACTTATGGGCAAAATGCAAGAACATATTATGATAATAACTTCTCTAAAAAGATATATATGGAGAGATTAAATAAATTACTACTAAAATTCTTATAGATGGGGATGTTAACATTGTTTAAAAATAAAATTCTACTTATTACTGGTGGTACAGGATCTTTTGGAAATGCAGTTTTGGATAGATTCCTAGATACTGATATTGGTGAAATCCGAATTTTTTCAAGAGATGAGAAAAAGCAAGACGATATGAGGAAGAAATATAAAAATGAAAAAGTTAAGTTTTTTATTGGTGATGTACGAGATATTTCTAGTGTAAAGAATGCAATGTATGATGTTGATTTTGTATTCCATGCTGCAGCATTAAAACAAGTTCCATCTTGTGAATTTTTCCCTCTTGAAGCCGTTAAAACAAATGTACTAGGAACTGAAAATGTATTAACAGCCGCAATTGAGAGTAACGTTAAGAAGGTGATTTGTCTTTCTACTGACAAAGCAGCCTATCCGATTAATGCGATGGGTATATCGAAAGCAATGATGGAAAAGGTTTTTGTGGCAAGGTCAAGAACAGTTTCAGAAGAAAAGACAATGATTTGTGGGACTAGATACGGTAACGTAATGGCTTCACGGGGATCTGTCATTCCGTTATTTGTAGAGCAGATTAAAAGTGGTCAGCCAATAACTATAACTGATCCTAAAATGACACGTTTCTTAATGAATTTAGAAGAAGCAGTTGAGTTAGTCATTTTTGCATTCCAAAATGCAAATTCTGGAGATATTATGGTTCAAAAATCACCAGCTTCAACAATTGGGGATCTAGCTCAGGCGATAAAAGAGTTATTTAATGCAAAGAGTGATATTAAGATTATTGGCACAAGACATGGTGAAAAGTTATATGAAACCTTATTAACGAAAGAAGAACATGTAACTGCTGAAGATATGGGAGGCTTTTACAGAGTACCTGTAGATAAACGAGAGTTGAACTATGATAAATATTTTGTTGAAGGCAATGAATTACTTTCAATTTCAGAAGAATATAACTCCCATAACACAGAGAGACTGAATATCAAGCAAATTAAAGAAAAGCTCCTTGGACTTGATTATATTCAAAATGAGCTAAAAGAGTCTGAAAGGAAGCTAATTACAAAATGAAATTCTTCGTTTTAGGTGCAACGGGTATGGCAGGTCATACAATAAGTATCTACCTTAAAGAGCAAGGTCATGAAGTAGTTGCATTTTCACGAAAACCCTTCCCTCATTGTGAAAATTTAATTGGTGACATAAATGATTTAAAACTAATAGAGCATACAATTAATAAAGGTCAATTTGACGCAGTAATTAATTGTATAGGAATTTTGAATGAAGACGCTGAGACAAATAAGCATGTTGCTGTATTTATGAATAGTTATCTTCCACATTATCTTAGTTTTATTACAAAGTTTAGCAAGACTAAGGTTATTCACATGAGTACTGATTGTGTTTTTTCAGGGGAAACTGGCAACTACAGTGAAAACTCTTTAAGAGATGGTGAAACCTTTTATGATAGATCAAAGGCTTTAGGGGAAATTGAAAATAATAAGGATTTAACATTTAGAAATTCAATTATAGGTCCGGATATGAAGAAAGATGGAATTGGTTTATTTAATTGGTTTATGAAACAGAGTGGTGAAATTAATGGGTTCACAAAAGCTATTTGGACCGGAGTAACGACATTAACCTTAGCTAAGGCAATGGAAAAGGCAATGAATGATAATTTAACGGGATTGTATAACTTAGTGAATAATGAAACTATAAATAAGTATGAAATGCTTAATTTATTTAATAGATACTTTATGAATGATTCATTACTTATTAATGAAAGTGACAATATGATTTTAAATAAATCACTTGTAAATAATCGAAAAGATTTTAATTTTATTGTTC
>JAIMAD010000577.1 GCA_023512145.1 Bacillus sp. (in: firmicutes)
CTATTGAAATTAGATCATGAGACGCTGTCATTTTTTTGGAGTCAAATTCAAGAGCTTCAAACCTATGCGGATTTTATTCTACTGGACACAGGTGCTGGAATCTCTAAGGAGCTGGTGGATTTCATTTTAGCATCTGACGAAACCATTATGGTCACCACACCTGAGCCCACCTCCATTGCCGATTCCTATGCCGTAATTAAAACCGTTCAAAAATATACCAAACAAAAACCGAAAATGCTATTGGTGGTTAATCGTGCCCAAACCTATCGAGAAGCGGTTGAAACATCAAGAGTTATGAAAAATGCATGTAGCACCTTTCTTAATGTGAATTTGAAAACAATTGGTTTTCTGATGGAGGATACACACGTTTGGAAGTCAGTGCGATCGCAAACGCCATTTATAATTTCTTATCCAAATTGTGTAGCTTCAAAAAATATCAAACAAATCGTCCAGGCATATTTACCTGAGATAGATGATTCTCCGGTTTCTACTAAAGGGATTCGAGGTTTTTTTGAAAAAATAGTATCTATAGGTAAATCGTTGTAAAAGGAGGATCTTATGGCAGGAAATTGGAGAGCTAATGCAATTCTAGGAATAACCGCATTCCTTTTCACCTATTTTTTTTCCTTTGTAAACAACACATGGCTAACATCATTGTTCAGAGCAGGATTAGGCTTTCTTATCTTTTATGTTTTCGGTTATTTCCTACGATTTGTTGTCCACCAGCAAATCATATCAAAGAAAAAAACGGGTATTATTCACAAAGAAATTGAGGGTGAAGATAACAGCCTAAGAGTGGAACGGAACAAACAAATAGAAGAAGAACCGACAGACGATCCATTGTTCAAAGCCCTTCCCCTCCATGCTTTACACAAAGGGAAGGACGCATAAGCACGTGAAAAATCATAAATACCATCGGTACACGGACAAAACAAATCCAGGGGGGATAACCGTTGAGACCAGTAATCGAAGAAACTATTCCGCATTATCTTTTATGGAGAACCTTTCAGGAGAAACACGATTCTATCTCACAAGAACATCTGGTAAAGCAATATATGCATTTGGTAGATAAAGTGGCCAATCGTTTGAGCGTAAGCATCCCGCACCGGATGATTCCGAGGGAGGATTTAATCGGGTTAGGCAATATTGGTTTAATCGAAGCCATCCAAAAGTTTGACTATAAAAAAGGTTATCAATTTGAAACATTCGGGCTGTGGCGCATAAAAGGAGCCATGCTGGATGGGATTCGCCAGATGGACTGGGTACCGCGCGGATTAAGAGAAAAAGCAAAAAAGTTAAATAGTGCCTTTCGTGATTTGGAGCAAATTCTAATGAGATCACCTTCCGAAGAGGAACTTAGCCAATATTTAGATTTGCCACTAGACGAAGTGGATGAGGCAATGGCTACTTTATCGTTGACAACCCTACTTTCCCTCAATGAACCGATGAATGCAAATGAAGCCGAAGGAAAAGAACAGAGCCGACTCGATCAGATTAAGGACGATAATTCTATATCCCAAGAACGACAAATGCAAATGGGTGAATTTGGAAAAATGATTGCCTTATCTATTGATAAGATGTCTGAAAAAGAAAGGCAAGTCGTCTCATTATTCTATTACGAAGGACTTACACAAGTAGAAATTGCCGAAGTCATGAGTCTCACCAAAGGCCGAATTTCCCAGATTCATTCCCAGGCTATCCTCCGCTTGCGACACAGTTTTGAGGCTAAAGGTTTTTCATTAGACTCCTTTATTTAGCAATAAGGTTTAAAAGTAAGAATAGATATTTGCTCACATGTCTGATTAAATTTTTGAATCCCTAAACAAAATACTATATAATTTGCATGTAGGGTCATTTATTTATGATAGGACCTGTCCTACATAATTTCACACGATTAGGAGCAAATAACATGGAAAAAGTACTTATTTTCGGTCATAAAAATCCAGATACAGATACAATTTGCTCGGCGATTGCCTATGCAGATTTAAAAAAACAATTGGGGATGGACGCAGAGCCGATTCGCCTTGGAAAAATTAATGGTGAAACGCAACATGCCCTTACACACTTTAATACAAAGGTCCCGCGCTTAGTTGAAACGGTCGCATCTGAAGTGAATGCTGTTATTTTAGTGGACCATAATGAACGCCAGCAAAGTGCAAATGATATTGCTGAGGTTCGTGTCCTCGAAGTAATTGATCATCACCGGATTGCCAATTTCGAAACAAGCGAGCCCTTGTACTATCGTTGCGAGCCTGTTGGCTGTACGGCAACGATATTAAATAAAATGTATAAAGAAAATGGCAAGAAAATTAGTAAAGAAGTCGCGGGACTGATGTTATCTGCAATTATTTCTGATTCCTTGTTATTCAAATCACCAACATGCAC
>JAIMAD010000578.1 GCA_023512145.1 Bacillus sp. (in: firmicutes)
GGATCTGACGATATCTGCCCTCGTCATTTTGTTCGTTTCATAGCTGAGCATATTTTTCCAGGATGGCTGCTTCATTGCCTCCCGGAAATCTTCAAGTTTATGGCAGAATTTTTTATATCCATATTTTTCCGGGTTTTCGAAGGCCGGACTTCCCGGGTCAAGAAAGGGAGAAAGAGGTGCCACAAAATAGGAAATTTTCGAACTTCCGACACACTCCTTGTGAATAGTTTCACAAAAATCCACGTTTCGCATCGCACTATCGTAATCTTGATTAGGTATCCCCGTCATAAAGAATAAATCAATTTTGGAACAGCCATGTTTTAATGCGAATTGCAACATTTCGATTACCTTAACATTTGTACAAGGTAGCTTTCCATTATATTTACGGATATCTTCATCCGCCGATTCAAGCGTAAGTTCAATGCTATATTTAGGCATGGCTTTGTTGAGGCGTTCAAAAAATAACTCATCTGCATAATTGAATAATTCAAAGACGATTTCATTCTTCAGTTTCATTTTTTCTAAACCGCTTAGGAACTCCTCAACGTATTCCTTACCACCCTGCCTGATATCATTTAAAAGAAAAATCGGTGCACGGGTAAAACGTTGAATCAAGGCAATATCCTCAAGCATTTTTTGAGGTGAGCGCATCACCAGCTTTTTCCGATTACAGTTTAGCTCGTACGCATCTTTTGATCCCCCACAAATTAAACAATTATATGTACAACCTTTAGAAGTTAAAATTGCTGTGTTCGGGTACTGCAACCATCCCTTGTAGGGCAATGGATCTAATAGATTAAAATACTTAAAGACAGAGCGAATAATATAACTATACCCAGGGAGATTAAATTCATCCAGACTATCCGGAACATAGGTCAACTCGTTATAATGGCGGGAATCTCCTTGTTTCCAGGTAAGGTTTGGGACATCAAATAAACTGTGATTTTCTTTTTTTGCTAACTTATTCAACAAAAGAAGGATCAACTTTTCTGTCGTATCGCCGCGTACCACATAATCGATACATGGATACTCAATTAATTCCTTATGAAAATATGTACTTGATAAACCCCCGAACATTACTGGGGTATCAGGGTGATATTTCTTGACTATTTTTGCTAGTTCAATGCTTCCGTGTGCATGTGGAAGCCAATGAAGATCAATTCCAAACGCCTTTGTCTTAATTTTCCTGATCTTTTTTTCAACATCAAAATTCGGATCTAACAACATCCGATTAGCGATATTAATAATTTTAACTTTTAGGCCATAGCGCTCTAGATAATCTCCGATGCTTGTTAAGCCGATGGGATACATTTCAAAAACAGGAGAAGATGGAACAACATCGCTGATTGGACCAGTAAATAACATCTCTTTCCGGAAATCATAAACCGTTGGTGGATGTAACAATACCAAGTCATACATTAACTATCACCTTCCTAAATTTCTATTCTTTGTTCCATCTTAATAGTAATATACTTTCCTAGGTTAAAGTTGGTAGAAATATTACAAAATAGCGATATTTTCCTATTTAAAAAATGAAAAAGGTAATTCTTCAATTGATGGAGTACTTCTTCCCCTTCTATCAACAAAGGTGGTTATTAAAACTTTTCGATATGATACTGCGGGACCGGACTGAAAAATCCCCCATTTAAAGCAAGTTTTTCGTTATAATAAAATCAAATAATTTTTTAGATAATAATTACTTGTTAGATACTCCCATTCATGTTATTATATTTTAGCGATGAGCCCCATTGTGTAAGTCGAGAAACATTCCTTAATGGAAACACTATGTGGATGGTGGTTTTTCGCCTCAATACGCAGAAGACGTCTGTTTTTACAGATGTCTTCTTTTTTGTTTCATTTAAATTGGCACTTTTTCCCTGGATTTTTTATAATGGAGATAGAAATAAATTTTTTTAGAAATGGGAGGGATTACTTTGAATAACCATGCAATTGATTATCAGATCCATGGAGATGATATCCAGTTTGTTGAAGTTGAACTTGATCCACAAGAGACGGTCGTAGCAGAGGCAGGAAGCTTCATGATGATGGAAGATGACATACATATGGAGACCATTTTTGGTGATGGAAGTGGCACTGATTCCGGTAGCGGCTTAATGGGCAAACTGTTTAGCGCTGGAAAACGGGTTCTTACTGGGGAAAGTTTGTTCATGACTGCCTTTACGAATAACGGTCTAGGCAAAAAACGAGTTTCGTTTGCCTCACCATACCCTGGGAAAATCATCCCATTGGACTTAACTCAATATAACGGAAAAATCATCTGCCAAAAGGACGCCTTCTTAGCTGCGGCAAAAGGGGTATCGATTGGCATTGAATTTCAAAAGAAACTTGGTGCAGGCTTCTTCGGTGGTGAAGGATTTATCA
>JAIMAD010000579.1 GCA_023512145.1 Bacillus sp. (in: firmicutes)
CAGGAGAAGTAATCGAACCAGACGATGGGATTCTTGCAATCGGCTCAGGTGGAAATTATGCCTTATCTGCGGGTCGTGCATTAAAGAAATATTCAGGAGAACACTTATCTGCAAAAGAAATCGCAAAAGCTTCTTTAGAAATAGCAGCAGACATATGTGTGTACACGAACCATAACATTATCGTTGAAGAGCTATAACGTGAAGGAGACTGATAATATGGGAAGAACTACTAATTTAACCCCCCGTCAAATTGTTGAAAAACTTGATCAATTTATCATTGGTCAGAGGGACGCCAAGAAAGCTGTTGCAGTCGCCCTCAGGAATCGCTACAGAAGAGGATTATTGAATGAGAAGCTTCGGGATGAAATTATCCCCAAAAATATATTGATGATTGGGCCAACAGGAGTTGGAAAAACAGAAATTGCGAGAAGAATTGCAAAAATTGTTGGTGCTCCTTTTATCAAGGTTGAAGCCACTAAGTTTACAGAAGTGGGCTATGTGGGACGCGATGTTGAATCAATGGTAAGGGACCTAGCTGAAACCTCTTTTCGGTTAGTAAAAGAGGATCGGATGCAAAGTGTGAAGGAACGTGCCGAAGAAAATGCGAACAACAGGCTCGTCGATTTACTAGTTCCAACAGCTAAAAAACCGAATAACTTTAAAAATCCGCTCGAAATGTTATTTGGAGGCGGGAATCAATCGCCAGAACCGGAAACACACCAAGAAGATTATTCCATCACTGAAAAACGGAAAATTGTTAAAGAAAAACTCGCATTAGGTCAGCTTGAGGAAGAAATCATTACCGTAGAAGTGGAAGAACAAGCACCATCCATGTTTGATATGCTCCAAGGCTCAGGGATTGAACAAATGGGTATGAATATGCAGGATGCCCTTAGCAACTTTATGCCAAAGAAGCAAAAGAAACGCAAATTAACAGTCCATGAAGCGAGAAAAGTTCTAACTAGTGACGAGGCATCTAAGCTGATCGATATGGATGAAGTAACAGCAGAAGCCGTTTTTCGTGCCGAACAGAATGGGATTATCTTTATTGATGAAATTGATAAAATTGCTAGTAAAAATTCTGGAGGTTCATCCGCGGATGTTTCTAGAGAAGGCGTTCAAAGAGATATCTTACCAATTGTGGAAGGTTCGACAGTGGTAACCAAATATGGATCAGTTAAAACCGATCATGTATTATTTATTGCTGCAGGAGCATTCCATATGGCGAAGCCATCTGATTTAATTCCTGAACTCCAAGGGCGTTTTCCGATTCGTGTGGAACTAACAAAGCTGACAGTTGAAGATTTCTATAGAATCTTGATTGAGCCGGATAATGCGCTGATAAAACAATATCAAGCGTTATTGGAAACAGAAGGTATAGAAATTGAATTTTCTGACGATGCTATTCGTAGAATTGCAGAAGTCGCCTTCGAAGTGAATCAAAGTACTGCAAATATTGGTGCGAGACGACTTCATACGATCCTTGAAAAGCTATTAGAAGACTTATCTTTTGAAGCACCGGACATCACAATGGAGAAAATAACAATCACACCACAGTATGTAGATGATAAACTTGAGGCTATTTCAAAAAATAAAGATTTAAGTCAGTTTATCCTTTAAGAATGAATGTCTATAAGCCCATTTAGGCCCAAATGTTCATTTATTAAATGCCTAATATATAGAAAATGTTTTTGCAATTAAAAATTTAATAATGGTTTTAGTTAATTAGGAGGAAGAAACAGATGGATTTACTTACAAAAGTTAGAAGAATTAATGTGTTATTGCAAAAGGCTGCAGGGAAGCCAGTTAACTTCAAGGAAATGGCAGAGACATTAAGTGAAACAATTGAAGCGAATATTTATATTGTTAGCCGTCGAGGTAAGCTTTTAGGCTTTTCAATTCATCAACAAATTGAAAATGAAAGAATGAAAAAGATGTTTGAAGATCGTCAATTCCCTGAAGAATATACTGATAGTTTATTTAATATCCGTGAAACTTCATCAAACCTTGATGCCGAAAGTCAATATACTGCTTTTCCAGTGGAAAACATTGATTTATTCCGTGAAGGTTTAACAACGATTGTTCCGATTATTGGTGGAGGAGAGCGTCTTGGTACATTAATTCTTGCAAGATTACAGGATAAATTCCATGATGACGATCTAATCCTTGCTGAATACGGTGCAACAGTTGTAGGTATGGAAATTTTACGTGAAAAATCCGAAGAAATCGAAGAAGAAGCTAGAAGCAAAGCTATTGTTCAAATGGCAATTAGTTCATTGTCTTATAGTGAACTTGAAGCAATTGAGCATATTTTTGAAGAACTTAATGGTCGAGAAGGCTTGTTGGTTGCTTCAAAAATAGCTGACC
>JAIMAD010000057.1 GCA_023512145.1 Bacillus sp. (in: firmicutes)
CGTATATCTCCCTGCTTCGAAAAAAGCCGGAATAATTAAATGTCCGTCATATCCTTTTCCGGTAAGCCGTTCTGTTTCCTCACAGATAATATCTAGCTCAAGCGGGTAGTATCCCCTTAGTGTTGAATCACTTCGACTGATAAATTGAACATCATATGACATATTCCTGGAAACGTCCAAGACATTTTCTACAATTTCTCGGTTAATCATTGTTGCCTCTGACGCCTCCAGCCCCCTTGTATTGGTAAGAATAAAGAAAACATGTTCTGGAAAATTGAAAGCCTCTGTTAATAACGCCTTTTCCCATTTAGTAAGTACCAAAACATCATGTACCGTTTGAACTCCAGTTGGATCGTCATCAAGCACGACAATTTTCCGCCTTAATGATTGATTCATCTTATAAATTTTAGAACGCAAATTACCATCCTCCCATTCGGAAGGAAGTCGATTTACAATTTTCTCAAAGTTAACTTTTTGCATTTTTTGCATTTTTATCACCGAATTCCCAATTCAGATTTTAAAAACAGTGCAGCTTGCGGTAATTCCTTTTCAGCATCTTGCCAAGTACATTCTACTGAAATTGGCCCTTGATAACCGATTTCCCGAAGTATCTCGGCGAGCGCCTGAAAGGGAAAAGTTCCACCCCCAGGATATAGGCGACCACTATCTGCTACGTGTACGTAATTTAACATGTTCTTTACTTGAATTAAGTGATCTAACGGTTCATTCTCCATCTGCATATGATAAAAATCTGCAAGTAAGGAAACATTGGGCAGATTGATTTCTTCCACATAATATTTTGCTTCCAACAATGAATTGATCATGTTACATTCTGTATGATTTAGGCTCTCAATATTCACTTGAATTCCATAGTTTTTAGCTGCCTTAGCGGTAAACTCAATAAACCAAACAATCTGTTCCCTGGCTTTTTCTTTTGGGAAAGATGGTGGACAACTTCGCGAGCTTCCACTCCCGAACGATACCCGTTCTCCCCCTAATTCTTTCATTCTTCGTAAAGCTGTTAAAACATACCGTTCATTCTTTTCACGATTCACTTCGGTCCCGACAATTTGAATGTGCGGAGGAAGGAACGCATTAAAACTTTTTACCGGTAACGAACCCCTTGTTACGATATCCCATACCTTTTGAAAATGGGAATCATCCAACTCCGGCAATAATGTACCCACCTGAAGTTCAAGAAAATCAAAACCTGCTTGCTCGGCAAGCGGTATTTCGTGTAATGATACACTACAACCAATGTCCACTTCTCATTTCCCCTTTCTTGAACGAATGAAAAAATAAGGCACCCATCATCAATTTTTTAAGAAGGTGCCAACTGTTTATGGGTCTATCAGTGTGCAACCAAGCTTGGAGGTGCCATAAATGATGTTCCAAGTGGGACAGGTATTTGGGTTATGATGATTTGATTGATCATTTCCATATCTTTCTGGTCCAATTTCCAACCGCTAACACCAGAAATTTCGTCCAGTTGTTCTGGACGCCTTGCACCCCAAAGAGCCGTTGTAACTCCTTGTTGATCAAGCACCCATCTTGCTGCAAGCTGTGCTACAGATTTTCCCTTTTTGTCGGCAATATCCGTTAACTGCTCCACAGCAGCAAGATAATTTATCAAGTTCTCTTTATGAAATTTCGGATCCATCGTGTTACGGATATCATCTTGGGGAAATTGGCTATTTAAGTCGAATTTTCCGGTCAAAAGTCCCCTGCACAAGCTCCCATATGAGATAACGCTAATATTATTTTGGTTCGCAAAGGGCAATATTTCATCTTCTGTTTCCCTTTCAAACAAATTATAAGGTGGTTGGACGGAGTGAAGTGGGGCAAATTTCATCCATTCCTTAATCTGGTCTACCGAAAAGTTACTTACACCAATCGCACGAATTTTCCCTTCATTATATAGGGCCTTAAACGTTTCGGCTGATTCTTGGATTGATACTTTTGGGTCTGGCCAATGCAACTGGTAAATATCAATATATTCCCTGTTTAATCTTTTTAAGCTGTCATCGATTTCCTTCCGGATACTTTGGTGTGATGCATCTCTCCATACTTGACCACCACTATTCCAGACCACACCAGCTTTTGTAGCAAGAATCGCCTTTTCCCTTCGTGCTGGTGTATCTAGGGCTTTCATAATAATCTCTTCGGACAGACCATATCCATAGACTGCGGCTAAGTCAATAAGATTGATCCCCATATCTAAGGCTTTTTGAACAGTTCGGATCGCATCTTTTTCGTTCGTACCTCCCCATAACCATCCACCAATCGCCCATGTGCCAAGCCCAATTCGGGATACGTTTAACCCTGTAGAAAATGGTATGTATTCCACGTATTCAACAACCTCCTTCATCCTGCCTAAATTCATACCCTTACTAGTTACAATGTTTCATATAAAAATTACTAGAAATCTGAATCTTTTACTCTCTTTCCTCTGGTCTTATTCCTTCCACCTGGCCATAGAAAAAGATCAAATCAACAAATCCTTCTTCTAAAAACTCAAAAACATGAAATTCCATATCGGGTATATGAAGGGTCATTCCCGTTTTAAGATTAATTTTATTAGTCAACTTCAGTTTGGTAGTCCCAAACCTAACCCAAGACTTTTCGGCACCAAGGACATAACAAATTTCTTCAGCATGGTGGTGCGGTTCCATCGGCCCACTTTTTGAAGAGTAATGGCCAAAACCCATTGTCATTTTGTTGCTGTCCACAGCACTGTCCCTACCAACAGCTTTTTGAATAACCCTTCCCGGTAGCGTTATAGAGTCCAAATCTTCCCTTTGTAGCAGTTCCATTTGATTTCTCCTTTAACAGCTATTATTTTAATGCGTTATAAGCCATCACGTTTTTCAATAACTCTACACCGCTTCTTGGGCTAGATAGGATTGGGATTTTCACTTTTCCAAGGCTGGGAATTATACGAGCCATTGAAACTTGCGCAAGGACAATGACATCTACTTGTTCCATTAATGCAGCAATCGTTTCTGTTAAAATCTGGTCATGTTTCTCGCTATTTCCTTCAAGGAGCGCCTGAAATGCCCCTTCAGCAATTTGCTCAACAATTGTAATTTCCTTTCCTTTTTCCTTTGCCTTCTTCAAAACAAGTCGAACGGTTGGTTCCAAGGTTGTTTTAACCGTTGCAAGTACACCTATTTTCTTCCCTAATTCAATAGCATGGTCTGCCATAGCCTCATCAATTTTTAGAATAGGAATATGAATCCTGTCTTTTATCATATCTGTTGCCTCACCAACAGAAGAACAAGCATTTAAAATCATATCGGCACCCATATCCTCTGCATTTTTCATGTACGTGTATATCCGGTCTTTTACCGCTTCTGTCAGATACCCAGCCTTCATTACATCATTCAATAAACTGTCATCCATAATATTGATCATACGTACATCAGGGAGAAACTCCTTAAATTGGTCTTTCAATGGTTGAATCGTTACTGGTCCTGTATGGAAACGACAACTGTTTTCTCCATATTAAACTATTCCTCCTTTTTTTTTCCCTAAGTGTTTTTTGTTAAGTAGCTGCTTGGATAATTAGTTCCTGACTAGCTATATCTCTCGTAAATTCGCCGCTAATCCTTCCTTCTCTGATGACAATAATCCGGTCACACATGGACAGAACCTCCGGGAGTTCAGAAGAAATCATGATAATGCCCATTCCCTGTTTAGCTAAAGTAGTCAACAGTGAGTGAACTTCGGCTTTTGCACCAATATCAATCCCTCTAGTGGGTTCATCAACGATTAAGACCTTAGGATTACGGGCTATCCATTTGGCTAAAACAACCTTTTGTTGATTTCCTCCGCTCAAATTGATAATCTCTTGTTCCACAGTGGGTGTTTTAATACCTAGTTTTTCAATATATTCCTGAGTTTTTTTGGCTTCCTGCTTACGGTTTACAAAATCAAACTTGGTATACTTCTTTAGATGCGTTAAGCTGAAATTCTCACGCACGGTCATATTCAATACTAGCCCCAATTGTTTGCGATCCTCGGTTACTAAACCAAGTCCATTTTCAATAGCTATGCTTGGATTTTTCATTTTTACCAACTTACCCTCAAGGTAAATTTCACCATGATAATCATTCATACCAAATAAAAGCTCCATAATTTCTGTCCTTCCTGCGCCAACAAGCCCGGAAAAACCAAGGATTTCTCCTCTATGAAGCTTAAAATTGATATCCTTAATAAATACCCCATGAGCTTTTCTTTTGTTTGCCTGGGTTACATTTTTTAATTCAAGAATAACTTCACTGGTATTATATGAATCTTGTTTGGAGTAAATTTCACTCAAATCCCGATCAACCATTTTCTTGACAAGCAGTTCAGGTGTTGCTTCGGAAGTCTTCATAGTAGCAACTGTTAGTCCGTCACGTAAAACGGAAATTCGGTCAGAAATTTCAAAAATTTCCTCAAGTCTGTGGGAAATATAAACGATAGCTATATTTTGACTTTTTAGTTCTTTAACCAATTCTAATAACGTCCTTGATTCTTGGTGACTTAAGGATGCGGTAGGTTCATCCATAATGATTAATTTTGAGTTATAGGATATCGCTTTCGCAATTTCGATCATTTGCTGCTGACCGATACTTAACTCACTAACTGAAGTGGAAGGATCAATATTCATATTTAATTCCTGCAATAGTCTTTTTGAGTCTCTAATCATTTTCGACCGGTCAATAAATCCCATAAATGCTTTAGGTTCTTTAGCCAAAAATATATTTTCGGCAACCGTCAAGTTCTCTGCTGTTGTCAATTCCTGATAGATAATGCTAATACCCAAATGTCTTGCATGAATTGGGTCTTTAATATTAACTTCCTGATTGTTAATTAATATCCTTCCTTGCCCATCTTCATCTGGTGTATAGACACCAGTTAATATTTTCATTAAAGTACTTTTTCCTGCCCCATTTTCACCTGCTAGCGCAAGTACTTCACCCGGATATATGTCCAGATTGACACTGCTTAATGCCTTAACTCCAGGAAAGGTTTTTGATATATTCACCATTTTTAAAAAGGTTTTCAAGTAAGTTCCCTCCTATTGGAGTATAGGAGTAGCAAAGTTCGGGCAAATGTTGTTCACTTACCCGAACTACTCCCCTGTTCATTTTTACTTTGTATAAGTACCAAGATTCTCTTTGGTTACAATCGTTACACCCGTATCAATATCACTCTGTGGAACAGATTCTGTTCCTTTGATTTGAGCATAGAGATGTTCAACAGCTAACTTACCCATTGTTATCGGTCGTTGGACCATGATACCGTCAATATAACCGTCTTCTACACCTTTAATCGTATCCTTTAAATCATCAAAGGCGAATACTTTTACCACACCCTTAAGATGGCTGAACTCTTTTTCCTGCAATGTTTTGGCAACGCCTGGGCCACCTACTTGGCTTACTCCAAATATACCTTTTACATTTGGATGGGCCCGGAAAATCCCTTCCGTTACAGATACTGCTTTGGCTAGGTCATCCTCAGTCCCTTGCGTGTCGATTATTTTTATGTCGGGGTATTTCTCTAATGCCTTTTTAATTCCAGTAATACGATCATTCAGGTTTTGCGCACCTAATTGCCCTGTTACAATCGCTACTTCACCTTTACCACCGATTGCTTCGGCCATGGTTTCACCCATTGTTGCACCAGCTGCCTCATTAATCGTTCCGATATACATCGTTCTGCCGCTATTAGGAGAGTCCGAGTCATAGGTCACCACTTTAATACCAGCATCGATTGCCTGTTGGATAACCTTTTCGACTGATTTTGCTTCGTTAATGGAAATTCCGATACCATCAACATGTTTGGAAATTAAATCTTCAATAATTTTGACTTGGGTAGAACCCTGCGTGTTTTGGGGCACAACCCACTCATATTTGATACCTAGTTCTGTAGCCGCTTCTTTACCACCCGTATTACAATCGTCAAAAAAAGGAACGGCAACCTTAGGGACAAGAACAATTTTAATGTCTTTGTCTGCCTTTTCGGCTGATTTGTCATCCCCAGATGTTTTCTCAGATGTTGTATCTCCGCAAGCGGCTAGTAGCCCAAAAGAAATAATTAACAATAAAACAATCACAATAACTTTCATCTTTTTCATCATTACATTTCTCCCCCATTTAAAGATTTCAGACTCACCATTGATTAATTAAGCTTAAATCCCAAGTGGCACCTTTCTCCCTTAGGTATTCACCCCTTCCTTTTTGAACGCCACATATCTATACTTACTGCGATGAGTATCACTAATCCAGTGATCGCTTGTTGTGAATACGTGTTTATATTTAGTAAAACAATGCCATTAGAAATGACCCCAATCAATGCGGCTCCAATAATGGCTCCAATGATACTCCCATATCCACCTGCTAGACTTGCACCGCCTATTGCTGCTGCTGCGATAACCTCTAGCTCTGCACCAAATCCTGATGCTGGTTCCGCTGAACTAAGTCGGGCAAATAGAATAATACCGGCAATAGCTGATATTGTCCCTGAAAGCATATATACCATTATTTTCGTTTTATTTGTTTTTACCCCGCTCAGTCTGGCAGCGGTTTCATTTCCGCCAATTGCGTATACATGTCTACCAAATCGGGTCCGGCTCATAATAATCCAGAATACGATCATCAAAACGACCATCGCAATAACTGGTAGAGGAATAAATCCCAAATAACCTTGGCCAATGAAAGAATAGCTTTCAGGGATGTCAGGCGTTATTGGGAAACCTTTGGTAATCATGTAGATGGCTCCCCGCCCGATGCTTAACGTTCCTAACGTGGCAATGAATGGTGGTAAGTTGACCTTAGTTATCAATAGGCCGTTGATTAAACCGGCTATAACCCCTACAAATACTCCAACTGTAACAGCAACAAACGTTGGCAGGCCTTGTTCAAACATAAGCGCTGTCAATAAAGAGGAAAGCCCCATAATAGACCCTACTGATAGGTCAATACCTCCCGTAATAATTACCATTGTCATCCCAATGGCCATAATTGCTGTAATCGATATTGTTCTACTGACTCCCATAATGTTGTTAATGGTTAGAAAATACGGTGAAAACAAACTAATAAATAGGGCAACTATGATAAGTACAGCCAAGATATTCATTTCCCTATGTTTAAAGATGGCCAACAGAGGATTGTTCCTCTTTCTTTTCTTATCAACGGTCAACCCTGTAATTGAATCTGCCTTCATAAAGATCCCCCCCGAAAAGTAAAAGTTTCAGAACATTCTCACTCCTCAACTCACCATAAGTATATCTAGGCAGTCTTGTAAAAACAGTGACGCACGTCATAAAATTTTCTATTAATATCTTTAATTTCCGTGCCTGACTCGCCCCGAAGTTTACCGAAGAATACTTGGTTTTTAGATTTTATGAGATCCTATTTTAGGCCGGAATTACTTTAAGAAAACATAAAAAATAGGACTAACATAATGTTAGTCCTTAGTTTCGCACCCGATTTGATGTTGGCTTACTTATTCCTGAAAAAACGATCTCTGACCCTTTTCAAGCGGGCGTGATATCTTAGGATGTCGAGCCTCGCCTTTTCTGCTTCTGGTGCAATTGGTCGCAACTTTTCTAACTCCCAATATTCAATAATCGAATCTAACACTTGATCAAAATATTCCAATGGACCGTAGTTTGCTTCTTTGGCAATAATGGACATCCTATCTTCAAAATCAGGCATCACTGTCCCAGGCATTTGAAAGTTCATAATGACATTTGCCAAATGGTAACAGTAATTGGGCTCTAATTGCAGATGATATTTAATCACATCACGATAAAAAGCATAATGCAATGTTTCATCCTTTGCCAGACGGCGGAGCAAACTAGCTAAATCCTTATCATGCGCACCGGCTACTTTGGCGACATTATTATAAAACACCATTGTGGCCAGTTCTTGCATTGAGGTATACACCATCGTTTCAAAAGGTGTTTGGTAATCAGGATTCCAGCCATTTTCAACCGTTTGTTTTCGTAATTGGTGGAGACGCATCGGATCAACATTGCGTGTGATTAACAGATACGTTTCAAGCAGGTTTGAATGCTGGTCTTCTTCAGCCGTCCACGTATGGACAAAATCTTTAATTACCGTTAAGGAACCTTTAAAGGTTTGATCCAGATAAGAGGTAAACCAAGGCAGGTTCACTTCCGTTAACAATGCCGTTTCAACTGCTGTAACAATTGATGTGGGAAGTGTGACTTGACTTTCATCCCATGGAACACGCCTAAAGTCCATCCCCTTGTCCCATGGCAAGAATTCATGATAACCCCAATCTATTTTTTCAGATCGCTTTTTATGTTCGTCATATAATTCTATAAGTTTTGGCTCTAACCGAAAGTCTAAATCATTCGTTAACATCATAATCCCTCAGTTCATATTAAAAATTTATTTAGTCTACCTGACGAACATTCTTTTAAAAATGTATAAAAGAGGTTCGCATCTATATCCCATAGAATTTCCCTAAATTAACTAAAATAATTCTTATACCTGATATTAATACCTATTACTAAGTTGTTAATAGGATTATAACATAACTATTCTGAATTTAACCACTTGGAAGATTTTAATACCTTTTAAATAGATAAAATAATCCTTTACTGAAGAATTTTTATGGGCTAAAAACTGGGGGATTTGGACAGAAATACTGATAATAAACACCGGATGTCAGGCATCATAACTAGATATAAATAACAATAGAGACAGCCTCATAAGAGGAGGAATTAAATTATGAATTACATTAAAATGGCAGCAGAAGAAACAATAGAAGATATGAACAATAAAGTGGGAGGACAATTTGAAGCAAAAATCGTTAGAGGTGATGAAATTATTGCTGTTGTAAGTAAAACAATGATGAGAGATACAGATCCTTCCGTACATGCAGAAATGGTAGCCATCCGAGAGGCTTATAAAAAGTTAATAACAATGGATTTATCTGATTGTATAATCTATGATAGGCATTATATAAAATGAGTTTTTATTCAGATTTTATCTATGGGTCTATTAGAAAATGGCAATGTCAGTACATTGACCTGGTTACCTAATAGACCCATAGCAAGATCTTTATCCATTACAGACTTCATTTATATTTTGTTTCTATTATTCATCGTTCATCTTAAGCAATTCAATAGATTGCTTCTTATGAGATTGATATAAAGGGTTTGTCGGATCGTTTGCAATCGCATTCTCAATGGCTTCGATTGCTTCTTTATGTCTACCTAGTGATCTAAGACTATTCGCTTTATGAAAAGAGAAATCATATCGATTTGGCTGGAGGGCAAGTAGTTTGTCCATTTCGACAACAGCTTCTTCATGGCGGCCAAGTTCTCGTAAGTAATTTGATTTATGGTAGCGATAAAAAGTCTCATTAGGATCAAGTTCGCATGCTTTATCATACTCAATCAGTGCTTCATCCGGCTTCTTCATAGCCCTTTTCAAATTGGCTGTGTAAAAATAGAAGTCTAAATCCGTTGGGCTTTGCGTTAATGCTTTGATGTACGCATCAAGTGCTTCCTCATATCTTGTTAATTCTTGTAAGCAATAGCCTTTGTAGTAGATTAAATCAAGGTTTTTACTGTCATGGTCAAGACCTTTTTCAATCTCTACGATGGCTTCTTCATACTTACCAAGTTTGGCAAGTGTTTTTGCCATTTTGATGGATTGATTATTTTCTACATATTCTTTGTTCAAGATGTTTACAACTTTCTTCTGCTTCATTTCTTGGGCATGCTGCAGTGACGACTTTCCGTCCCTATCTGCTAAAAGGACATCTGCACCTGCTGTAACAAGCTCTTGAATGATATCAGCAAATAAGCGACCACCGTTCCCCAAAATAACAGCCTCTAGCAGTGCGGACCAGCCTAAATTGTTCGCATGATTTACCGGAACTCCGGCATCCAAACAGACTTGAACCGTTTTCAGGTAGCCCTTCTCACTAGAAGGTAACAACGCCGTGCCTCCAAACCGGTTTACACTTTTCAGATCCGCACCAAACTTGAGCATCAAACTAACTATTTGATGAAATCCGTTTGCTCCAGCACAGATAAATGGCGTTAGTTGGGTACTATCTCTTGTGTTAACGTCACTTCCAGCTACTAATAACAATTCCACGACCGCCAGTTGGTTTTTTTGGGTAGCTGCCATTAAGGCTGTACGTCCATCTGCGTCCTTATAATCAACGCTGGCTTCTTTTTCTAAAAGTTGTTTTACAGCTACTAGATCTCCCCGTTCACTCGCATAAATTAGCTCTGCGTTTAAGGATAAATTCTCCATAAAATTCTCTCCCTTTTCCTATTAACTACTAAAACTTCCCAATATCTAAAAAAATCACCGCCCTCAACAATACAAGGGCAAAGCGATTTTTTCCGAACTTACAAATGAATAAAATACTAGTTATTTACCTTAAATTATCTTAAGCCACAGCCTCATCTACTTTGATTTCCTGAGACTTTTTACGATCCATCAAATATTTTACAAGGAACAATCCAGCAACCATCAGATAAGCATAAACAAATTGCATTGAATCAGGTTGTGCAAATCCTACAGTTCCTGCATGTATAATTCCAAAGAGTGACAGGATCGATGCAATAACACCAGAAATAGCGGCACGGATTGGTTGATTTTTGATTGCAAAGATGGCTAAACATCCCCACAATAAGCTACTGATCGGTGCACCATTACCTAAATGGATCAAACCGGTATAATAAACGCCTTTTTGGGCTAACACATCAGCTCCAACAGTGGCACCATTTGTTCCAGCCGCGGTTAAAACATTATTGGTAAGTGATAATGCCCAGTTAGCAATCCACGGGAACAAACAAATGAAAATTACTGGTATTTCAATTTTCGGGGTCTCACGAACAACTTGATTTGCGGTTACAATACCAACATAAACTAAGATAGGTACGATCGCGACCACTGGTATAATTGATAATAGCAGTGCACCTAATCCAAATAACGAAATGATTAACATTGATGCACCAGTTGCAAGAGTATAACCAAGTCCAGCACCCATTGACTTCCAACCTGCATGACCAATATAAACGGTTACTGGGTACGGGTTACCTGCAAAAGCTCCAATGGCAGAGGAAATACCATTTGCTAACATGACGCGGCGAGTTTTATAGGGATCTCCAGCTACATGAGCACTTTCAATATTTTCTAAGTCAAAAATATAGTTTGCTAGCCCTAATGGTACTGCAGATGCCAAATATGGAAGTGCATGTGGAATTCCTGAAATCACACTAGTAACGTGGACTTCAGGTGGATTGAAGCCTAAAGTTTGCAAGGCCGCTGTAATTGCTGCAGGGTCCTGCAAGCCAAAAATCCAAGCCAACGCTGTTCCTGAAGCTAATAATAGAAATCCAGTTGGGATTCTCGCAAATATTGGCGATTTACCAAACCAGTTAAGAAAAATAATGATAAGGACAATAAAAGCTACTAAAGGTGTTTCAAAAGATTGAAGCATTGGATTCAAGGCTAGTAAAATTAGCCCAAGACCAGATAAACAGGATAAAAGCACTGTCTTTGGAATGATTTTTCTTAGTGTGTCACCTATAAACGCACCAAGTATTAAAATCGATGCCTCAAATAGACACCAGACTAATGCGATTGAGAAAGCAAAATTTGCATCATTTGTTGTTTTATATACCGGCAGTATTACCAAGAAAGTAACGGTAAATATCGAAGGGGCACTTGGTCCCGAAGGCAAAGCGGTAATATCCATTCTTCCAGTCTCTTTAACAAGCATACGTCCAAAAACAAAGTAACAGCAGCTTGCTAAGAAGATTCCAAGACCAAAACCAGGAACAATTCTTCCGTAAACAATTTCTTCAGGGAAACCAACCACGAAAAGTAATAATGATACCATTGTTAATAGGTTTGTTAAATTGTTCGCGAGTAAGCCAAAATAAGCGGCCCAGTCACCCTTTTGCCATATTTTTAATTTTTGCTCCATTTCATTTCACCTCTGTTTAGTATGTTAACAATAATCACCAACTGCTATTTACCAGACCCGCATTCCGACCTCCTAGTTTATGAGTGGCTTTGAAGTAACTGATTTTTTCCATGTCTTCACTAAAGCAAATCACTTCTTCTCTACTCTGTTTCAATAATCCTTAGGTTTATGGCCTCCTTTTATCTTTAATGGTAAAAATTAAATCAATTGACCCAAATCTAACCATAAGCAGATAGGAAAACCCTTACATGAATTATTTTAGTAGGAATGTCTATCTACTTCATTGTTTACCTATACCAAAAATCGGGGATATCAATTAGGCATGTTATACAATGACAATGAATAAACTTTTTATAGATAAGAAAAGACAACAGAGAATTGAACCTCTGCAGCCTTCGGGTTACGGTATAGGGCGGTAGCTTAGTGGACTCCTTACCGTAGATTATTCTTTACTTCACAATATGAGTCCCTGCTTTTTCGTGGATTGCATCTTTTAAGCTTTCAGGGTTTGTAATAATGACTCTTGATCCGTTTTTTTCTAAAAAGCTTAAGCTCGCTTCAATTTTAGGGAGCATACTTCCCGGTGGAAAGTGGTTTTCAAGAACATATTGTTTTGTTTCTTCCACAGTAATTTTTTCAAGCGCCTTTTGATTAGGTTTACCAAAGTTGATACAAACTCTTGAAACACCCGTTGTAATAATCAAGGTTTCTGCTTGAACTTGTTCCGCTAAAAGGCTAGTTGCAAAATCTTTATCAATTACTGCATCGATTCCTTCGTACGTATTATTTTCTTGCTTTACTACCGGTATTCCACCACCACCGACAGCGATTACAACAAAACCAGCATCAATCAAGGTTTTTATGGCATCTTTTTCAACAATGTCAATTGGTTGTGGTGAAGGGACAACTCTTCGATAACCACGGCCAGAATCTTCTATGAAAATCCAGTCTGGATGTTCTATTTTCATCCCATCTGCTTGTTCTAGTGTAAAGAATGAACCTACAGGTTTCGTCGGACTTTTAAAATTAGGATCATCTGCGCTTACTTCAACCTGAGTAATCACAGTAGCAACCTTTTTGTTGATACCTCTTTTAGCAAATTCGTTCGTTAAGGCCTGTTGAATTTGATAGCCAATTCCGCCTTGAGTATCTGCCCCACAATTAACAAGTGGTACTACTGGCATACCAGCTACTTCATTAGCAATTTCAGATCTCCTTAAACCAAAACCTACTTGTGGACCATTTCCGTGTGTTACAACAACATTAAAGCCCTCTGCAACCATATCTGCGATATTTACAGCAGTTTCACAAACGGCTTCATATTGGTCTTGGACCGAGTCACGACCATTTTCTCGAACTAATGAGTTTCCCCCGATTGCAACAATAACTAATTTTTCCATTGAAATCATTTCTCCTACCTCTATTAATTTACCTGGCTTCTTTTGGCCACGCTATATCCTCTGTCTACTTCTATTTCTCTATAAATCCCTTTTTATACGAAATCACAGGTCAAGTGATTTCATCCGAGTTATCGATTGGATAATTCCTTCCAGGAAGTAATTCTTTCAATATAATACTAGAATAAATTTTGATTAAAATGGAACTGGTCCTAAAACGAGTTTAGGACCAGTGTCTATTACTTAATGTTTTTGCTTAAGGCAAGGAGCGCCTTTTCAAAAGCTTCAACTGGTGGATGAGTAATGCCTGCACCAATCATTCCAATACCTGCTTCTTTGTGGGCGATAGCCGTATTGATGATTGGTAAAATTCCAGTTTGAACAACCTTCCGAACATCAATTCCAGTCGAAATTCCCATGAAGCTTAATAATGGAATCGTAACGTTTGGATTTTCAGTCGTGGTGATTTCTTTCATTTTTGTAGAGAAGCCGATTGCATCATCGATTGTTCCACCTACAAGGGCGACAATTGCTGGAGCTGTAGCCATCGCAAATCCTCCGATACCATACGTTTCAGTAATTGCACTGTCCCCAATATCTAGTCCTGAGTCTTCCGGTTTGTATCCCGCAAACATTGGACCAATGACCCTTTGTGCAGGGCCTATGAACCATGTATTTCCTGGCATACCACTCACGCGAATACCGAATTCTGTACCATTACGGGCCATTGTTGTGACAATGGTGCTGTTCTCAATGCCATGGGCCGCATCAAGGGCACATTTACAAAGAGCCATCCAGGTTGGACCAGAGAAATAATCACTACTCGCAACAAAGTCAAATACCTCGCGCTTTTGTTCAAGCGTAAAGTCTGTTTGGATAATATAAGGCGTTAATGCTTGGATTAACAATGTTGTGCCTGCAACATTACGATTGTGACATTCATCTCCCATATGAAGTGCTTGTGCAAGCATTAATCGCAAGTCAATGCCCTTCGAATTTAGCTTCATCGCAGCGCTTAAAATAGGACCAAAGACATCGCGCATCCAATTTAGCCGATCAATAACACTATGAT
>JAIMAD010000580.1 GCA_023512145.1 Bacillus sp. (in: firmicutes)
GAAATGGGACGTAAGAAACAGCCAAGGAGAGAGCAGCTATTAAATAATTATTTGGATCTTAAACGAGACCTTGGTAGAAGGCCAACCTATTTAGAGTTGCATTTGCAGGGTGCTTCTGATTCCCCTCAATATAAACAAGAATTTAAATCCTATGTAGGGTTTTTGAAATGGGCAGATGAATCGTCCGTGGATGAAATCGAGGTTTTTTCTGGTTATGAAAATTGGCTAGTCGAAGTAGAAAAAACGGGAATGACAAAAAGTTACAAGATGGTTGTCCTATTAGCTATGCTGGAACGTGGGATATCAGAATGGTATAAACCGATATCCTCAAGGGAAGTTGCACCCTTTTTTCATCAATTCTTAATGTAGAAAGAGCATCGCAAGCGAATCGACTTTTCCGATAGTGGTGCCAAGGATCTTTGGGAATACGATGAAAAGGGCGTTAGCAAATTAATCGCTAAAATTCCGATGACCAAATGGAGTGGTAGTTCTAAAGGTTTAATTACATATGAGAATGATATATTCATATTGAACATAGATGTTGCCAAAGACAATGAAGAAATTCTTTTCAACTGGACAAAAGAAATTTGCGAATACCGACTTCATTATCACTTTGAACGTAAGGCTAAGAATTCCTCAATCCATTAAGATTGGGGATTTTTTTATAGATTCTGAATATTTAACTTTTTAATGGTATAATTTTACTGTAATTCAAAATATAGCCTAAGGGTGTGGGATGAATGATAGAAAATTTAGCAAATGCTTTAAAGAAGAGAGGTTTTTTAATTACAACAATGGTTGACCACATTTACTTTGGTTTAGGTAATTCTAAATCCGATCTTGCCATATTGGAAGAGATGTTTGCAGAGTTAAAAATTAATGTAAAAGTGGATGGCAGAAAAATCTACTTATTAAAAGAGCAATTAATCCAAGATGACTTAAATAAAATTGTTTGGTATCAGGCAAGAAACCATGAAGTAGGTATCGAGGAAAGATGGAGGAGCTGGAGATCCTTTATCAAGCGAAAGCATGCGGCCAAAATTAATACTTTTACACTAGAGACAGGGGTTGCAATGCTTGTCAAAGCTTTAAGTGCTACGGGAATAATAACTTATTGTAGCTGTGATGGGCATGGGAAAAGAGCTCCATTTGTTGCTTTTTATGGAATACAAAATGCAATATGGTTTAATCTTTTATTTAATAAGGTTAAAGATAATTTTACATTAAATTATGAATGGGATATTAAAAATGTTGATAGGCCTATTATTAGCTTTGTAGCGAAAAGTAAGAAAGTAAAATGGAACCTTCAACAAATTCTAGAAGATACTATTCAAATTGCTGAATATTTTCTAAAAGAATCTGGAAATCTTTCAAACATGAAAAAGGAGATATTCGGAAGAAATTACAAAACTACACGAAAATTAATAAAAGAAATGGATTATAATCAGCTATCAAGTTGGATGGAAAATAAGTTTATTGAATATTTATTAAAACAAGAAAATGAGGTGGTGTTCAAATGAATTTTTGGAGAGAAGCGGAATGGTCTGAAATGTTATTTTCCTACCTAGCTACCGGTTGGTATGATTGGACTGTTTCGGAACATTTGTATAAAAATAATACACATTGTTGGTCGGTTACATCTGGTTATTACTCTCATTACATTTTGTCAGCAGCATTACTCCAGTTGTACAGACCAGAAGATAGAAGATTACTTCACCAAGTCAAAGAAATATCAATATCGCATTCAAGACTTTGCTCATTTTTAAAGGGAAATGACTTTAACGATCTTAGAAATAGTTTTGTGCAGTACATTAATGGAATATCTAAAGTAGATAATGATGATTTTGTTGAACAGTTAACACAAATTGGGAATGCATTATTTAATGCGAAAAAAGCAAGAGAATCACATACATATCATGTGCTGGTAGTTTCTCATCAGACATTATCAAATGTAACTAGCAGAAATGGGGATACAATCAATGTTAGTAAAACAGTGGAAAAAGCAAACGGTTATATATTGGAACTTTCCTCGATAATTAATAAATTTGTAATAGACCTTGTCCTTAAAGTTATTAATAGTTTAGATGAACCTATCCGTCATTATCATCTAAAACACTTTAAGGAAGAAATTGATGACTTTTTTTCACTAGTAGAGAAGGAAAATGTTTCAATGATTCCGGATGACCTAATAAAATCATTAACATTTGTTACTGGTGTAGTTGAAAGAGAGCTCGACGAACAAAAATGTAAAAACTACAAATTGTTTAAACAGAATATTTCTTCATTTAATGAAAAATGGAAATCCTACAATCAGCTAAGCTCAAATCTCAGACAATTAGAAACTACACTCAAAGTTTTAAAAG
>JAIMAD010000581.1 GCA_023512145.1 Bacillus sp. (in: firmicutes)
CTGCAGGTATTTTCGCATTTGCATCACGAATGAGAAAGAAAGAAATTCCTGCTGCAATCCCAAGGAAAACGGCAAGACTGCAAATTAAATAAATCTTTTTCATAATATCCCTCCTATCATTAAGATAAAGAAGTTTTTAGGAAAAAGATATGGACATTTTGTGAATAAAACTAATTCAATTACGAGAGGGTTTTTCCTTTCATACAGTACCAAGTAAAAAACCTCACCAATCTGTAAGGTGCGATTTCTTATTTTGTAATGTAATCAAGAAACTCCCTACTATTGCTAATTCGAAAGATAACTGGACTGTATGTTCTGGAGTTGAACTTCCTTAAGATTGGTACCCGATTCAATGAATTTTATTAGGATTTGAAGATAGTGTTTTTACTCCTCCTTAGTTAAGCAAAATGTTTGGAAATGAAAAGTGTGATTTTTGTACATACTAGTTAGAAAAGGAGGCGGTTCCCATTTTTTATGGTAAAAGGAAAGAGGAAGAAATTGAAACAATCCTAGTGGACACCGAAATCTATTCTTGCTTGGATGCCGCGTGTATTGGGTGGATGAGAAAGGATTTTGTGGCAGATGATTTACTTTGTCCAATGTGTGGTACTGAAATGCTACAGGGAATAAAAGAGCTTCCGCAAATTTAACATTGTTTTTCTTTGCAAAAGACTGCCCAAATGGACAGTCTTTTTAATTCACCGAAAATAAAACATCATATTAAAGATTTTCATTTTGCTGGCGAATTTCATCCCCGGTATTGATGATGTTAGCTTCTTCAAGATTCCTATGTTCTTCAACAGACTCCCCAGACACAACTATTTTATTTGGTAAGGTGGATCCTTTATCGAATTCCGAGTGTGTCTTCTTAGCTGCAGTTGTTTGATGATCTTCCTTTTTTATGATATAAATCATCTCCTTATCTACAGTTTTTGCATCGTGAAAAGGGTTTATCCCTGTCTATTCTCCTCCAAAACAAAAAATTGAATAACATAAAAAAACTCTCCGTTATATGGAGAGCTTTTTGTCAGTCCTATTCTTCTCTTTTCGCTAAACAGCGATCACATTCCATTATATAACACTCTGCTTGTTCCTCCATATGCTGCCCGCATTCTGGACATTCCTTTTTTGGCATGTTTCGGAAAAATTCAACTGGACTCATTAACATTATAAAACCCCTCCCTTTTAATACAGTTTATTAATTTCCCTCTTGTTATAGTACAGTATAAACACAAAAAAGAAAAATGTGTAGGCTTTTTTAAAAATAATCTGACTTTTTTAAAAAACAGGTCTTTTTACTCATAGGACATTAAATACTAATTTACTGGTATTTAGATGGATTGGTTCTATTTAGGCAAAAAAATAGGTTAAATTGACATACTAGGATATATATTACTTCCAAAACCTCCTAATTTACATTACAATCATAGTAGAAACATATTGTGGAAATGGGGGGTGATGGTTAATGAATGAAATGATAGGAGCAATTCATCCTTATTTTATTATTATTGCCATCGGCTTAACCATCATGGCATCATACACAGCAGTGGATATGTTTACACTAATAAGATCTTCCACCCAAAATAAAAGGCTTTTGTTTCTCGGTGGAATATTCTCAATGGGAATAGGGATTTGGGTAATGAATTTCATAGGGCTCATCTCAGCCGATACAAATCGGTTAGCAACCTATCATATCCCCATTACAATTCTATCTATATTTATTGGTATTGCTTTTACTGGAATGGCCTTTATTACGTTTTATGGAAAAATAATTAAATTATATCATTTAATGGCAGGTGCTTTATTTTTAACGTTTGCAGTTATTTCCACTCAAGTTATTGGTTTATATGCTATGAACGTCAATATTACCTACAATGTACCACTATTCATATTTTCAGGATTGCTAATTTTTGGTTTATTTCTATTTTCTTTATGGGTTCTTTTTTCTTCAAAAAGCTATACCCAGAGTAATCAGGTTTGGTTAAAACCAATTAGTGCAATTATTATGACAATAGCCATTGCCGAAGGCCATTTCCTTTTAAAAAGGGCATCAATTATGACAGGTAGGGCGTTAGAAAGTGCTAGCACAGACAGCCCCTTTTTTTCCTATTTAGTAGTTTTTGTAGCTGTTTTAATTATCGGAGGACTTATAGCATCCAGTGCTTTGATTAGCAAACAATTAGCAACATCTGATACAAACCTAAAGGACATTAGAGCTGCCCTAGATGCCTCGACGATTGTTGCTATTACAGATCCACAAGGCAGAATTTCGTTTGTTAATGATAAATTTGAGGAAATTTCAAAATATAAAAAAGAAGAAATTATTGGTCAGAATCATCGGATCCTAAATTC
>JAIMAD010000582.1 GCA_023512145.1 Bacillus sp. (in: firmicutes)
GTTGAAACAGTTGCTGGAATGATTGCCAGCAACTGTTTCTTATGAAGGGAGTTTTCGCATAGATTGTTGTTTTTCGAATCAATATCTAAACCGTACTAATTAAAGTATCTATTGCAAGAGATATTGATTTTACTTATTGAAAAATTCCTGTAGGTGAAATACATTTGTCCTAAACAGGTCCTAAAATTAACAAAATAGTTATGTTTTATGAAACAACAAGAAAGACTACACTAAAAATTTGGCTCAGCCTAAGGCTGGGCTTTTGTGTAGTTATTTTTGGAAGGGACATCTAGCATTCCTAAAAAAAAACTATCGTTATTCAGGTAACGATATATAATTTGTGCAAATGACAGGAAAAATGATGGAATAACTATTGATTTGACTAATGGATAATTGTCCTGACAGGTATAAAATAAGGGTGTAAGCGGTTGCTGTTTTTACGAAACAAAAGTCACTAAATACTAAACAAAATATTTACGGACTTAGCAAAAATAGCTAAATGGAGAAGGAGCATATCTTTATGTCTTTGAACGAAATTGAATTTGAAAAACCCTTATATATCCAGGTCCATCCTGACGATAATGTGGCAATCATTGTCAATAAAGATGGTTTGCCTGAAGGGACCGTATTTTCCAATGGATTGGAATTGAGGGAACGAGTGCCTCAAGGTCATAAAGTAACATTAACTGATTTGGATGAAGGGGATGCGATCATTCGCTATGGACAAGTCATTGGGTACATGAAACGTCCCTTGAAAAAAGGAAGCTGGATGAATGAAACGATAGTCGTGCTACCAAGCGCACCGGAGTTAGATGAACTCCGTGCTCCAGAGAAAGCGCCACAGACCCTGCCCCTTCTTGAGGGATATACGTTTGAAGGTTTCCGTAATTCGAACGGAACTGCAGGAATCAAAAATATGCTAGGAATATCAACAAGTGTCCAATGTGTCGTGGGCTTAGTTGAATATGCAGTTAAAAAGATTAAAAATGAGCTTTTACCAAAATACCCTCATGTCGATGATGTAGTGGATCTTAACCATAATTATGGTTGTGGTGTAGCAATCAATTCTCCTGATGCGATTATCCCGATTCGAACGCTCCAAAATTTAGCAGTGCATCCGAGCTTTGGCGGGGAAGTCATGGTGGTTGGCTTAGGTTGTGAAAAATTAGTAACCGAACGGTTAGTACCAGACGGAGATACATCCAATATTATTTTATTGCAGGACCAGAAAGGCTTTGTGAACATGGTTCAAACGATAGTGGAAATGGCAGAGGCACGTCTAATACGGTTAAACGAACGTCAGCGAGTAACATGTCCAGTTTCAGATTTAGTCATTGGCGTTCAGTGTGGCGGTAGTGATGCTTTCTCCGGTGTCACAGCCAATCCAGCCGTCGGTTATGCTTCCGATTTAATTGTTCGAGCAGGTGGAACCGTCATGTTTTCCGAAGTAACGGAAATACGGGATTCGGTTCACCTCCTCATGTCCAGAGTAGCCGATGAAAAGGTAGGTAGTGATTTAGTCAGAGAAATGAAATGGTATGACAATTATTTGCTAAAAGGTGAAGTTGACCGGGATGCCAATCCTACACCTGGAAATAAAAAAGGCGGATTATCGAATGTAGTCGAAAAATCGTTAGGTTCTGTTGCAAAATCAGGCAACAGTCCACTAGTTGAAGTGGTGCCTCCTGGTGCCAAGCCAACGAAAAAGGGCTTGCTTTTCGCAGCAACGCCCGCTGGTGATTTTGTCTGTGGAACACTGCAGTTAGCGGCAGGGATGCATTTACAAGTATTCACGACAGGACGGGGAACGCCCTATGGATTAGCGATGGCTCCTGTGATAAAAGTGTCAACGCGAAGTGCCTTAACTGCACAATGGAAGGACCTGATTGATGTTAACGCCGGGACGATTGCAACAGGTGAGGCAACAATTGAGGAAGTGGGTTGGGAAATTTTCAACTTGATTTTAGAGGTGGCTAGCGGTCGCAAGCAAACCTTTGCGGACAAATGGGGATTGCACAATGATTTATGCTTATTCAACCCCGCTCCGATTACTTGATTCTCACAATTGTTAGGGGTCCAACTCTTTGAGTTGCGGCCTCTTTCTTTGCCTTAAGGCTCTCTAATCGGCGAGTATTCTTTAAGTATCCCTCCCCAAAAGTTTAAAAAGTAAAAATAGGTGAAGCTCTAAATCTTTGAAAAACTCCTCAATGAACCATGAAACTCTGTTAAAATGAGGTTACTCATTTTTTAACAGAAAGTCTAAAATTTTTAACTTTAAGAATTGTCCGTGCTGCAGCGCCTATGGGCTCGGTGGAAAAAATAACCACCTTTTT
>JAIMAD010000583.1 GCA_023512145.1 Bacillus sp. (in: firmicutes)
GTGTTGAAGTGGTTAAAAATTGATTCCAAGACTGCATTTAAACATTATGGGATTGATGAGCACAAAAGAAATGAATACCAAACATTACATAACTATTATTCAAAAACCGAAAGCATGCCATTTGAACACTTAGAGGAAGTTTTATCATCTGTTGAAAACAATATTATTGTTACGCATCGAGATAAGGAATCAACGATTTTCCTTCTTGAGAAGTTCCATTTAAGCAAATACTTTAAAGAAATTGTTTCCGTTGAAGAACAAGGGTTTTCCAGAAAACCTCATAGTTCTTCTTATGAGTATGTTCTAAAAAGTCACCACATCAATCTGGTAGTGGGTGACCGTGATTTAGATTTAATTCCCGCTAGAAAGTTAAATATAAAAGCCGTTTCCTTTCAAAATAGAAACATTGATGCCGATTTTCATATCGATAGCTATGCAGACTTTATTTCGGAGGTCCTTAGCCAGTTGCAAGAATCGGACCAATAATCTTTGACAGTAACAGGAGCAATAGTAATTGTTATAGGAAAATTTATTCTTAAATTATTGATACGCTTTATCTTATTTAACATAAAGAGCAACTACAGTATCTTTTCTACTCCAATTCATCTTCTCTTCTGTAGAATCTTTGATTTTCGAAGGATTTAGGATATATAATGCAAGGTACAGAGTCACTCATTCCCCCAGGGGATGAGTGACAGTTTAGTTTTTTAGAAGGGAGCCTAATATGGACTTAGGATTAAAAGGAAAAGTAGCAATAATTACAGGAGCAAGTAAAGGGATTGGATTGGAAACGGCTCTTTATTTAATTAATGAAGGGGCCAAAGTCGCTATTTGTGCTAGAAATGCTGAAACCCTAAAAGCAGCAGCAACATTTTTACTTGAAAAAACAGGTACTGAGGTACTATACATTGAAGGTGATGTAACGAAGGAAGAGGATTGTAAAAGAATTGTAACTACTACTGCCGATAAATATGGACGGATAGACATTTTAATAAATAATGCTGGTACTTCTTCAGCCCAGCCATTTGAACAAGTAGGAACGGAACTTTGGCAGCATGACCTCGATTTAAAACTATTTGGTGCCATCGATTGTTCGCGATATGCTATTCCCTATATGCGTCAAGTTGGAGGAGGATCAATTGTGAACGTGACGGCGGCGATTGCCAAAACTCCTCCCGCTTCATCTTTACCAACTACTGTCAGCCGAGCAGCAGGCATGGCGCTTACTAAGGCAATGAGTAAAGATCTTGGTCCTGACAACATCCGTGTTAACACCGTATGTATTGGTTTAATCCGAAGTGATCAAATTGAAAGAAAGTGGAAACAAAATGCTCCTGAACTTACATGGGAACAATTTTCACGAAATTCCGATCATCATATTCCTCTAGGGCGGATTGGAAATACGGACGAGGCTGCTAAAGTAATTACATTCCTCGTGTCAGAGGCAGCCTCTTATGTAACGGGAACAGCAGTGAATATAGATGGTGGAGCAGCTGGTGTTCTGTAGTAATTACTGAAGTTGGTCAATTTATGAAAAATGGTAATAATCAAGATGAGACATTGAAATATTGCTTGTAATTACGAAAATTAATTTGTGCAGTGGAAAAATGGTGAACCGAATCTATTTATAGAAATATGCACCAAAACAACTAGGAAATTATTTTTAGTTGTTTTGGTTTTTCTATTTAAACAAATCTCATTCTCCTGGAAGATTAATTCTCAACCACGCTTTTTCAGCTCTTCTTAATTTTTCCAGCCATTGCCACTAACCCGTGCTACTACTATATATCCCAAGTCATATAATAGGCTACTTTCCTTCCTGTGGATTAGAAATCGAACCTATGAATAATACCATACCTGTTTCATCATCTGTAATGGAAATGAAAAAGGGGCGGTTAACTTCCATATGAAATGGTCCATCCAGGTTAACCGACTCTGTCACTACCTCTATAGAGGTTACCGCAGCAGCCTCTGTCCCTTTTTCTGACACATCAATAAATGTTTTTTGTTTCACTTTACTAATCCATAACGGATCAGGTTCTTTAATCATTTTCGTAAAATTTGCCCCTTTTGCAAATGCTGTCATCATACCAAGTTTCTTTAATGGTTCATTCAACAATACTTCGTATTCCAATTGAAATTTTGGTAGCATGATTGTTCCTTCTTTTTCATGGAATTCTGAACTCCATTTCTTCCAGTTATCATTCGTGAGCGTTTTTTTGAAATCGTCTAAACTAGAGGTTTCTTTTGGGAGGAATACGTTCATGCTCATTTCTCCATCACCGTAAGGCAGAGAAACAGCTTGGAAGTTTTC
>JAIMAD010000584.1 GCA_023512145.1 Bacillus sp. (in: firmicutes)
ACCATTCACATGGGCATCGGGATGGAAGTCGCCTATTTATTGTGACAATCGCTTAACTCTCTCATATCCGCTCGTGAGGAGGGAGATTGCTACAGGCTTACAAAAACTAATTTTGGAACATTTCCCAGCATTAGAGGTTGTTGCTGGGACAGCAACTGCAGGAATCCCACATGCTGCCTGGGTTAGTGATTTACTGGATTTACCGATGTGTTATGTTCGTTCTAAACCAAAGGGTCATGGCAAGGGAAACCAGATAGAAGGCAAGGTTGAACAAGGGCAAAAAGTAGTCGTGGTTGAGGATTTAATTTCCACGGGTGGAAGTGTGATCACTGCAGTAAAAGCATTGCGGGAAGCGGGTTGTGACGTACTTGGAGTCGTGTCTATTTTTACATATGGGCTTGAAAAAGGGAAACAATTGCTGCAGCAAGAGGGTATTAAGAGTTTTTCACTTACTGATTTTACGACATTAATTGAAGTAGCAATTTCAAATGGTGATATTAGCGAAGCGGATCAGAGAAGCCTCCTATCATGGCGTAATGATTCTTCTGAATGGAGCAAACAGTTTGAGGATGCCATCTTTTAGAAAATAAGAGGCTGGTTCTAAACGATGTTAATTGTTAAGCTGGTTTTTACGATTCTCAAATAAAACCGAGCTATTCGCAAATAAAATGCACTTTTCGCAAAAAAAATCAGTAGGAATATTTCTTTGTTTTAAAAGGAAAAAGTACCTATTTGGCATCAAAACAGCTCAAAAAGGAATCCAATCTGTTTTTTTGAAATTCCCATCTTTTTATTGAGATTTAACGCAAAAGATTTGCAGATTTTCTTATAAAACACCAAAAGAGGTTGTCCTGGGCATCTTAGCTCGGAACAACCTCTTTTTTAATATAAATCAGAATTTAAATCATTGTACTTTGATAAATGTCCAGCGCAAGCAACCCGTACTGCAAGTGGACTTCGCTCTTCTCCCTTCGATAAGTCATCACCTGAATCGCTACGCTCTCCGTGTTTCCTTTATCTTAGTCGAAGCGCGCAAGGACACTACGCCGCAAAACGGGCGCTTGCGCTTTTCTTATCAACCTTTTTTCTTCAGCATGAGAACCATTTCCTCATCAGGTGTAACAAAAACAGTTTGCTGATTGTCATAGATGACAAATCCAGGCTTTGCTCCGCTAGGTTTCTTGACATGACGGACTTTTGTAAAGTCGACAGGTACAGAGCTTGAATTTCTCGCTTTACTGTAATAGGACGCTAACATCGCTGCTTCCCGAATCGTCTCTTCAACTGGTTCTTTGCTGCGAATCACCACATGGGAACCAGGAATATCCTTCGTGTGTAGCCAAATTTCATCCCGAGCAGCTAACTTGTTTGTCAAATAATCATTTTGCTTGTTATTTTTACCTACAATAATATCAGTGCCATCAGTTGATTGAAAGTGATCAAGAACAGGCTTGATATTTAGCTTTTTCTTAACTTTCTTTTTCTGCCGCTCGCGAATATAGCCGCCCTCGACTAGTTCCTCACGAATCTCTTGTATATCCTTCGGAGAGGCAGCCAGTACTTGTTGCTGTAAATTATCAAAGTAAGCGACCTCCACACAAGCTATCTCAATTTGATCCTCGACAATTGCGACCGAATTTTTTGCCTTTTGGTATTTGGAAAAATACTTTTGGGCATTTCCAGACGGTGTCTTTCTAGGGTCTAACGGGATTGTAATGGTTCCACCCGCTTCATCGTAATAATTGAGAACCTCGATTTCACGCATCCCTTTTTTTGCTATATATAAATTGGCGGTTAACAGCTCGCCATAACGCTGATATTGGTCTGCTTTTTCCGCTGCTTTTAGAGTATCTTTCAGTTTATTGATTTTCTTTTCATTCTTTTCTTTTTCATTACTTATAAACCGCTCAATGTCATTTCCTTGTTGTTTGACTCGGTCGCGTTCCGCCTTGCCAAAATAATAGCGGTCTAGCAGTTCGCTCAAGGAAGGGAAGCTTTTACTTTCTCCATTTAAATGTTCCAGTGGAAATAGATAAAATGCTTCTTTAGTGCCAATAGAGATAAGCGAAGGTGAGATTTCCCCTAATTTCACCTTTTTAATCATACGAATAAACGTCTCCGGAACGGTCGTACGATTAGCAAGACCGCTTTGAAAAATAACTTCCTTAGTGAAAAGTGGGGATGTACCACCAAAATGCTCAACAAGCTGACGATCGAGCTTGCCACTATTAAAGTCCAGTTTCTTTAAAACATCCTGGGCATCTGCCTGGAAAGGGTTGACCTTATTTTGCTCTGGGGGGGATATGTAGGGT
>JAIMAD010000585.1 GCA_023512145.1 Bacillus sp. (in: firmicutes)
GTGGTGGCTGTTAGACTAAATGATATTGGTTTCCATTTCACCGAAGAACAATTATTTACACTAGCTGCAATACCTGGGCTTGTCGGTGCAACACTTCGCTTTGTTTATACGTTTGCAAATGGCGTAATAGGTGGGAAAAACTGGACAGTCATTTCAACAGGTGTCCTAGTAATTCCGGCAATTGGAATTGGTTTTGCCGTTCAGAATCCAGACACACCATTTTCAATCATGCTGTTGCTTGCTGCCCTTTGTGGTCTTGGTGGTGGTAACTTTTCATCTTCTTCAGCTAATATTAGCTTTTTCTTTCCAAAAAAAGAAAAGGGCACTGCACTTGGAATTAATGGTGGTTTAGGAAACATGGGTGTTTCAGTTGTCCAATTCGTAACACCCTTAATTATTACTTCAAGCACGTTCGCTCTCGTTGGTGGCAAACAAGTATTAGCAAATGGCCAGGAAGTTTGGTTACAAAACGCAGCCTTCATTTGGGTAATTCCAATTATCATTATGACAGTCCTGGCTATCTTTAAGATGGATAATGTTCCAGGTGCAAAACAATCTGTTTCAGACCAATTTGTGATTGTAAAAAGGAAACACACTTGGATTATGACGGTCCTCTATATAGCAACTTTCGGTTCATTTATTGGTTACGCAGCGGCATTTCCACTTTTATTAAGATCGCAATTCCCTGAATATATCTCACTTGCCTTTCTTGGTGCATTAGTAGCAGCTGCAGCGAGACCTGTTGGTGGTTGGATGGCGGATAAACTAGGTGGTGCTAAGGTAACAGCGTATGTTTTAGTCTTCATCGGCATTGGAGCAGCAGGAGTTATTTTCTTTTTAAATGAGAAACAATTTTCAGGCTTCTTAATCTCTTTCTTGGTTCTTTTCGTTGCTTCTGGAATTGGTTCAGGCTCAACATTCCAGATGATTCCAACCCTGTTTATACCGAAGGAAGCGGCGCCAGTTATCGGATTTTCAGCTGCATTTGCAGCCTATGGATCATTCTTTATTCCGAAACTTTTCGGATGGTCGGTAAAGACAACAGGTACCCCTGTTACAGCGTTTTACTTCTTTATTGGTTTCTATTGTATAGCATTGGGTCTTAACTGGTTCTTCTATCAAAGAAAAGCTACTGTGACAAAAACTCTTGTAAAACAGGTTGGGTAATCCCAGCCTGTTTTTTTCTTTCAAAAAAATCAGACTCTAACATCGCTCTTCCACTTGTCCTCACAAAAAAATAACGCAGGAATTATCCCTGCGCTACTGAATTAGTATAGGTTATTTTTTTATACCCGTGAAATTGCTACGGCACATGCCTTAAATTCTGCTGTCCCTGAAATAGGGTCGAACTCATTTAAGGTTAATACATTTGTTGGAGTTTCACTCCAGTGGAAACTCATAAATACAAGTCCAGGGACTACTTGTTCTGTCACCTTCACCTTAACCTCTAGCTCGCCTCGTCGAGAACGAACCTGAACCAATTCACCATTTGTTACACCTAAAACCTCGGCATCATCTGGATGGATATCGACGGTCTCTTCCGTTTGTTTTATCTTAACTCCAGCTGCATAATGACGTGTCTGTGAATGCGTATTGTATGACTCATACCGTCTTCCTGTTGTTAGTGTAAAAGGAAATTCTGAATCCGGCAATTCCAATGGCGCCGTATATTCCACTGGTACAAATGATGATTTCTTGGCTAGTGGCTCCTGTTGATGGAACCTTTCATGCAAAATAAATGTTCCAGGGTGGTCTTCAGTTGGACATGGGTAATGGATACTATACTCTTTTTCAAGACGAGCGTATGATATGCCACCATACATCTCCCAGGCAAGTTTTCTAACTTCATCCCAGATTTCCTCACTGCTGTTATAGTGCATTGGGTAACCCATTATTGTCGATAACTCACAAAGAATTTCCCAGTCTTCTTTCACACCAGGATGTGCCTCAACCGCTTTCCGAACTCTTTGAACTCGGCGATCGGTGTTGGTGTACGTTCCATCCACCTCACCCCATGAACGTGCAGGCAATACTACATCAGCCATTCTTGCCGTTTCCGTTAAGAAGATGTCTTGAACAATTAACAGATCAAGCTTTTCAAACAATGTTTTTGTATGATTCATATGAACATCCGCAATTAGCGGGTTTTCCCCAATGACATAAAGTGCCTTTAATTCACCCGTCTCGATTCGATCAAAAGTTCGTGTTTGTGTGTCGCCAACTTTTGGGTTTAGCTCGACATTCCATTCCTTTTCAAAACGTGCGCGGGAATCACCATCTGCTATGCTCATT
>JAIMAD010000586.1 GCA_023512145.1 Bacillus sp. (in: firmicutes)
GTACCAAGACAAAGTTTCGGGTATTGCCATCAAGGCAATCGGCAACAATTTCTGCTGCATCGCTCATTTGTGGAACCCATTTTGGTGACACAAACGAAGTTAGCTCCATTTCCCGAAGTCCAGCCATCCTTAATCCAGCAATAAATTGCTTTTTTATGTCAGTCGGTACGAATAATTTTTCATTTTGGAGCCCATCACGTGGGCCAACCTCAACGATAGTTACTTTTTTAGGTAAAGTAAGCATCATTTTCCTCCTCCATTATTCATACTTTCATTGTAATGGTGGTAATTTCTGAAAAGCAAGAATAAATTAAATTTTTCCATAATTAAAGGGTTTTTTATAGTAAGATAGAAGTAGTTAAGGAAAACAAGGTTAAAAGGGGAGAAAAAAATGAGTCTTACAGGGGTAGTTATTGTCAGTGCAGTTCGCACGGCACTTGGAAATTTTAACGGCAGTTTGAAAAATGTTTCTGCACCAGAGTTAGGAGCGATAGTCATTAAGGAGGCACTTGAGCGGGCGGGGGTAAAGCCAGATCAAGTTGATGAGGTGATTATGGGGAATGTTCTTCAAGCAGGACTAGGGCAAAATCCAGCAAGGCAGGCAGCTATTGGTGCGGGTATTCCTGAAAGCGCTTCCGCGATGACAATAAATAAGGTTTGTGGATCAGGATTAAAGGCAGTTCACCTGGCGACACAAGCCATTTTAGCAGGAGATGCCGACATCGTTGTCGCTGGTGGGATGGAAAATATGAGTCAAGCACCATATCTGTTGAAAAATGCCCGTGATGGCTTTAAAATGGGTGATCAAAAATTAATTGACACCTTGACTGCCGATGGTCTCACCTGTGTTTTTAATGACTATCATATGGGCATGACCGCTGAAAACTTAGCTAGTAAATATTCAATTACGAGAGAAGAACAGGACGAATTTTCGGCATGGAGTCAGGAAAAGGCTGTTGCGGCGATTGAAGCTGGCCGATTTAAGGACGAGATTGTTGCTGTCGTCATCCCACAGCGTAAAGGGGAGCCAATCATTTTTGACACCGATGAATATCCGAAAAAAGGATCAACGGCAGACAAATTAACCCGTTTGCGCCCAGCATTTAAAAAGGACGGCAGTGTGACAGCAGGAAATGCTTCCGGCATCAATGATGGAGCAGCGGCCATTGTGGTTATGAGTCAGAAAAAGGCAGACGAACTCGGACTGCAACCATTGGTGAAAATCAAAGCGAATGCCAGTGCCGGAGTAGATCCAAGTATTATGGGTATCGGACCCGTACCCGCTGTCAGAAAAGCTCTTGAAAAAGCAGCCATTTCACTAGAGGACATTAACTTGATTGAAGCAAATGAGGCCTTTGCAGCCCAATCGCTAGCGGTCGACCGTGAACTTCATTTTAATAAGGAAATCCTTAATGTTAATGGTGGTGCAATCGCGCTTGGCCATCCAATCGGGGCAAGCGGGGCGAGAATCCTTGTGACGTTAATTTATGAAATGAAACGTAGAAATGCGAGCATTGGCTTGGCTACTCTGTGTATTGGCGGCGGTCAAGGGGTGGCGACGATTGTTGAGCAAGCATAATACCATTAAGTTGAGGGGGAGAGAGCGAACATGAAGAAAATTTGTACATCCTTCAAAGACGCAGTTGCCGATATCGATGACGGGGCTACATTAATGGTTGGTGGCTTTGGTCTATGCGGCATTCCAGAAAATCTAATCCTAGCATTAGCAGAAAAAGGTGTGAAGGATTTAACGGTCATTTCGAATAACTGTGGCATTGACGAGTGGGGTCTCGGGCTCCTCTTAAATAATAAGCAAATCAAAAAAATGATTGGCTCCTATGTGGGAGAAAATAAAGAGTTTGAGAGACAGGTTTTAACAGGTGAACTTGAAATAGAATTGACGCCACAAGGCACCTTGGCTGAAAAAATCAGGGCAGGAGGGGCCGGTATTCCGGCATTTTATACCCCGGCTGGAGTGGGAACACCAATTGCTGAGGGAAAAGAAACAAAGGTTTTTAATGGAAGAGAGTACTTGTTAGAAGAGGCGCTAACAGCTGATTTCAGTCTTGTCAGTTCATGGAAGGGCTACAAAATGGGAAATCTCGTTTACCACAAAACACCCCGAAACTTTAATCCGATGATTGCGGCAGCCGTAAAGGTGACAATTGCTGAAGTGGAAACACTCTATGAAATCGGTGAACTAGATGCTAATTCTATTCATACCCCAAGCATTTATGTTCAAGCGATTATTGAAGGAAAACAAGAAAAACGAATTGAGAGAT
>JAIMAD010000587.1 GCA_023512145.1 Bacillus sp. (in: firmicutes)
ATGATAGCCTGCGCTTTTTACGAGAACGTGAAATTATCCATGCACAACGCTTTCGTGAAGCAGTTGAGATATTAAAACAGGATCGTGGTAAGAAAAAGGTTTTTTTATAGATAGAAAAGCGAAAGTGAGTTGGAAAGGGGTAAAAAAATAAGTCGAGCACTTCGGAAGGCATTTTTTTGCCTTCCAAAGCGCTCGACTTTTGACTGAAACTCCAAGCAGCATGAGCTGTACTGTTTTCAAAGTTATAAGATATATAAGCTTATTTTTTTTCGTGATATAAGTTAATGTCATACATATTTTTCATCATTTCAAAAACAAGATGTCGATTCTTCCACTCTTCATCTTTTTTCCAAAAGTCTTTACTACGGTCAACGATTTCACATCTTAATTCATGGTATTCTTTTTCCGCTTTATCTTTTTTTCCTTTCAGTAAATTCATAGCGCCATACATACCCACACAAAAAACTAGCAGAGTGAAATTATTGGAATCATTTACAAAGGCCGAAAACATTGCTGCAAAGGAATAGGAATAAATACTGGCAACCGTAAAATACAAATAAGTCAAGAAAATTGTTGCCAAAATAATTGTTGCCCAGATTGTTAGATTATGACGCAGTTTAAACCGATCAAATTTCACTTTTCTTTTTCTCACATTCTCAAGTGCTTGTTTTGTGGCTTGGTCAGTATTTTCAAGTAATAGGATTGGAGAATCCATTTTTTTCACCCTCCATTTCTCTTGTCTATACTTATGTACTTGTCCTTCTTTTTATGTTTTTTTACATAAAAAGAACCGATCAATTTTATGATCGGCTAATTGTTTAGGGGGATTTTCAAAACTTGTCCAATATTAATTTGTTCATTTGGAAGACGATTGGCATTCCTAATTATCTCTATTCCCGTTTTAGAGTGATAATACTTAGTCGCAAGGCTATAAAGCGTCTCTTTTGGTTGGACTGTGTGATAAATAATTTTGCTTGTTTCGGTCGTAGTATTCGTTGGGATTTTTGTGACTTCCTTCTGTTCCTGATTGTTCTTATCTGATTCCTGTTTTTTTGTAACTTCATTTGTATTAGGTGGTTGTATAACAATTGGACTTGTTTCAGTCTGTTCGACCTCGACCTGTTCTTCTGTGATTTCGTCAGAATTACTCAATCCAATATTATTTGAATTTTCCTTTGGTTCTTCTTCTATAGCGGAATTGATTTCGACTTCCTCTTTCGGAGTTTCAAGATTAATTGTTTCAACCCCAGTTGAGGCCCCAGAGGTATTTTCCGACCCATTTATTTTTTTAACACTATCACGATATGCAATAACACTAAAAATAATCAAAGGAAGGAGAATAAAACATAAGGCCAATAAGCGGATAACTGGATACTTTAGCTTCCATTTTGTTTTCTGCTTCTTTTGTCGGTGTATCTGTTCTCTTGGAGGTAATTCATCCCTTTCTAAGACCTGTTCATTTTTTTCGACCAGATCATTTTCTGTCACTTGATTATTTTCTCCGTCTTTATCATTAATCTTTTGAATTCGTTGCTTTAATCTTTCTGATTGGTCTCTGTATGGTTCTTCTTTATTCATGGAGCCATTCCTCCTTGTTCTGTTCATCAACCATTTTTATTCGTTTAAATTTGATATGAAGGCCCAATAAAAAATCAATGACAAAATGCATAACAATGGTAACAACTATATTATCAGTCCATGCGTAAATGAGGCCTATAAAAAAGCTAAGTACGACAATATTTACAAATAGAAACCAGTTAAAAAGATAGCGATAGTGGATGATTGCAAAAATAATGCTGGCTAAGATAAGACCAACTTTTGTTTGGATAATACCTCGGAAAAGTAATTCCTCACTAAAAGCTACTAAAGCGGCTATCAAAATAATTTGAAAGATAGATCTATTTCTAAAAATCCTTTCATTTAACCCCCCATCATCATAATAAGAGGAAGGAAGCCATTTCATTAACACGATATCGATGACTACGACTATAATACCGACAGGTAACCCAATGTAAATAATTTGAAAGTCATCAAAATGAATAGTATTTAAATAAGCAAAATCATCAAATAATAAAAACCCTAAAAGTAAAGAGATGGCAAGAAGGATTATTTGCGTCATATATAGGTGAAAAAGTAATTCTTTATCCGTTAATCCATCGATTAGGTCATTGTATTTCTTTTTCATTCCCTCAACTCACTATTAATTAGAATTTTCGCAAGATAATCCTTCCACGTTTGTTCTTTTGTTTTTACTAAAGGAGGACTAATGG
>JAIMAD010000588.1 GCA_023512145.1 Bacillus sp. (in: firmicutes)
ACGAGTGGACCAATTCCCCCAAATCCAGCCGAATTATTAAGTTCAAAGTCAATGGTACAATTTATTGAAGAAGCAAAAAATCTATTTGATGTTGTTTTATTTGATACACCGCCATTATTAGCCGTTTCTGATCCGCAGATTCTCGCTAACCAGTGTGATGGCACGATTCTTGTTGTATATAGCGAAAGAACAGAAATTGAACAAGCAAAAAAAGCGAAGGAATTACTCATGAATGCACAAAGCAAACTCTTAGGAGTGGTCTTAAACCATAAAGAATTAAAAAAGAATGACTACTACTATTATTATGGTACAGGAAAATAACGAAATAGCGATAAATTTCGCGCTTTATTGGTAGTTCCGACAGTGTTAAGCTTAAAAAGGCCAAGGGAAAATACACGTAGTTAGAAAGAGTGACACCAATGATTGATTTACATTGCCATATATTACCTGGTGTTGACGACGGGGCAAAAGGAATGCAAGACGCTATCCTGATGGCGCAGAAGGCTCTCGAACAAGGGATTGATACGATTGTCGCAACACCGCACCATTTGAACAACCACTATGAAAATCCAAAACAGACAATTATTGATAGAGTAATAGCATTAAACAACGTTTTACAAGAAAAAAAGATTGATTTAACCATCCTACACGGTCAGGAAACACGTTTATACGGTGAATTGGTACAAGGTTTTGAATCAGGTGATATCCTTCCGATAGAGGGCAGTCACTATCTATTGGTCGAATTCCCGTCAAGTCATGTTCCACGCTACACGAAACAGCTGTTTTATGACCTACAGATGAAAGGTCTTTTTCCGGTGATTGTCCATCCGGAACGAAACCAGGAAATCATTGAACATCCAGAGATTCTTTATCAGCTTGTTAGCAAGGGGGCATTAACACAAGTCACAGCGGCAAGTATTTGTGGAGATTTTGGCAAGAAAATTAAGAGTTTTTCACAACAATTAATCGAAGCTAATTTAACTCATTTTATTGCCTCGGATGCCCATAATACAAGCAACCGTACCTTTAAATTGAGAGAAGCGTACGACACTATCCAAAAAAAGTACGGGAATGATTTGGTTTATTTATTTGAAGAAAATGCCTACCGGTTGATTGAAGGTAATCATGTTCATAAGGAAGAACCAGAACGAATAAAGAGGAAGAAATTTTTAAACCTATTTTAACGAGGCAAATGGATTCACAAAGTACTGACCACATAAAACAAAACACCGTCACATGAACCGCCCTTTGGGGCAACCCCAGTTGATAACCTACATAGCCGATTATAGTATGAACAACGTGTGTAAGCATACACCTGATATGATGAACCCTGTCCGTTATCGATGGGAACACTCGATCATTCTGGTGGGAGGAACCTTACAGGTTTCCCCTCCTTAGAAGCATGTCGCAAAAAGGATGATGTGAGTCCAGGGTTAAGTGCCCTAATTTACTAGAATGAATGGATAATAGATATCTAATGAATGTTTAAGTGTGCAAGCACTTGCCATTCCATTAGGTATTTTTTTTGCACAAGTGTATTTGCGTCTTGCACCTAAGTAAAATGCCAACATTTAGTGAAAAGGAAAATGCACTGGGGCAAGTTCAGTTTTCTTCAAATCCAGCAGATATCCATTACATACGTCAAAAGGCACCAAAAGGACCTGGGCAGTCCGTCAGTTATTCCCTTAACTTTTGTCTATGATTAACTTGGGGAATTATCTCACTATATAATAGAAGGGACTAGATGGTATCTGTTTTATGCTTACCATCAAAGGTTGGTTTATCTATTCCCGTTCACCATGTTATTGGACAATAATTAGGGGGAGTGATTTCACAGTGAGGTATAAAGTAAATGCCTGATGTGTCCTTAAACGAGAAGGTAGTACAAAAGAATTACAATCACCTCCCTAATCGGTAAAGGTGACAAAGTTCGACAAAATCTTCCCTTTACCAACATGTTTAACAGTGTTACTATTAAAAAAGTCGATAGAATAACAATTTATTGGGAAGCGTTCTGTGCTACTAATTGATAGTAAAGTTGTCTCTTATCTGATTTTGGCGACGGGGAAAGAGGTTTGTCAGAATCGTGGAGATGGTAGCTGTCGAATTGGGGAATGATTTGATTGTTGCTAGAGTCGATCATTGGAACAAGGGATGAAAAACCAAAACGGACGATAATAGCTAGTATCATAGAATTAATCAAATTTTATCATGAAAAAAAAGTCAGTATCACCCAGTTAATGATTCCC
>JAIMAD010000589.1 GCA_023512145.1 Bacillus sp. (in: firmicutes)
GAGTATTTGTGCCCATTACACCATGTTTTGTCATCTCTGCAAGGGAAAGGTTATTAAATCCGGTGGAGTTATTAGAAACAATTCGTAAATTTGGTGCCAGGTCCAATAATTTTTTATCCACAGGGAGTGCTAGGCCAATAATTCCTTCAGCTTGCTGGAGGGCATGTAAAAAAGCCTTGTCTGTTAGTGGATCAATCCCATTAAAACATTCTACATCAAAGGTGTCCCCTAAATTTTCAAGGGTTTCAGTTAATGCAAAGTCATAGGCAATTATTTTTCTTTTCATATAAAAGGGATCTCCTTTCTATTTAGGTATCGATTGTTGAATAACGATGATACTTCTTTAACTTGTCATATAATTTTCTCTGGGTCAAGGAATGGGTGCCAGTCGGCTAGTGTTTTAACGTTATAGAGTGGGGGTGTCAGGGTTCGTTATTCTTTAAAAAAATATTAAACCTTGATCTTGGTCAATTAATAATGAGAATGATTATCATATAATGGAATGGATGAAGAATTAGGGGTGCATTTAAGTGGAGAAACAATCAATTGCTTCTTTTCAAGTGTTTATCGAAAGTATATTTACGAAAAAAATCATCTATAAAAATAGTAATAGTACTGTTTTTATTTTAAACTTTATCCCCGGTCAACATATGGCTGCTCATTATCATTTTGGTGCGGAATTATATCTCCATATTTTAAAAGGAAATGGAATAATCACTATTAATGGAAGTGATCTAAATGTTGTTAAGGATGACGTAGTCCATTGTGAGGGCACTAAAAAATTAGCCTTCACCAATAGTGGAGATGAGATGGTCTCCATTTATGTTACTTTAAGTAAAGTTAGTGTTGAGAATGTCAAAAGTAATGAAAATAATGAAGGTTGCTAAGTGTTTGATTATATATAAGGGGGTGGAAAATATGGTAAAAAAACAAGTGGGTTTACTTGTGATGGCTTACGGAACTCCATATAAAGAAGAAGATATCGAACGTTATTATACAGATATTCGTCATGGTAACAAGCCTACAGCAGAGATGCTTGAAGACTTGCAGGGACGTTATAAAGCAATTGGTGGTCTTTCTCCACTTGCAAAAACTACCTTAGAGCAAGCAAAGGGATTGGAGAATCGCTTAAATATTGTTCAAGATGAAATAGAGTTTAAAATGTATCTTGGTTTGAAACATATCGAGCCTTTTATAGAAGATACAGTCAAGCAAATGCATGACGATGGGATAGAAGAAACGGTCAGTATTGTATTGGCTCCACATTTTTCAACCTTTAGCATTAAGTCCTATAATGATCGGGCAAAAGAAACAGCTGATAAATTAGGTGGCCCTAATATTAAGTCTATTGAGAGTTGGAACAAAGAACCCAAGTTTATTCAATACTGGGTTGAACAAGTGAATGCAACATTTGCAAGTATGCCAACCGAAGAACGAGAAGAAGCGGTGTTAATCGTTTCTGCACATAGCTTACCAGAGAAAATTTTAGACTATAGTGATCCTTATCCGGAACAGGTTAGGGAAACAGCTGATTTGATTGCAAAAGGGACTGGAGTCAAAAACGTTGCCTTAGGATGGCAAAGTGCAGGTAATACACCAGATCCATGGCTTGGACCTGATGTCCAAGATCTTACACGTGACATATATGAAAAAAATCAATATAAGGCTTTTGTATACATTCCGGTAGGGTTTGTTTGTGAACATTTAGAAGTCCTCTTTGATAATGACTATGAATGCAAATTGGTAACAGAAGAGCTTGGAGTAAAGTATTACAGGCCAGATATGCCAAAAACAGATCCACTGTTAATTGATGCAATGGCAACCGTAGTTCTGAAAATGTGCTAAAATGAGCGATTTGCAGTATCGGATGAGGAAAAGGTGGTTGTGTCAGAATTACAATTGTTTTTAAAGGATAACCGATGGGATACGTTAATAAGTTGATTAAAATGAAAAGAGGGAATATATGCGAACTCTAGTATTTCAAGGATATTTATGGGGTTATATTTTAAGTAAAATAAACAAAACATTTACCATAAATAGATTAAAAAAAGCAGGCAAGAACATAGAAAAATTAGCAATAACAAATAAAAACAAACACAAAACAAATCAAAATAATATAAATTAAAA
>JAIMAD010000004.1 GCA_023512145.1 Bacillus sp. (in: firmicutes)
CTCTGGTGCATCCGAGGAGCAATCCATCATTTCTGATGCTGTTTTCAAATAAAATTGATCGCTATCCAACTTTTGTCTATGATCATCTTGCAATTTATCACCATTTTTTATGGCTAACAAACATTCCTGGGCAAACATATCTTCTTTTTCTAAATAATGGACCCGATTTGTGGCAACAAGCGGGACATTCATTTCTTTAGAGATCAAGTAAAACTGCTCTCTTACTGCCATTTCTTGCTTCAGTTGATGATTTTGAATCGATAGAAAAAAGTTGTTGCTCCCAAAGATAGAGCCAAGTTTTTTTATTAATACTTTGGCATCTTCCTCTTTGCCATCTAAGAGTAGTTGCTCAATTTCTCCTTCCAGACCTGGCGTGATTGCAATTAGACCCTTGGAATAATGTTTCAACCATTTTAGAGGAAGCCCATTATCGGCTTTCGTTTGAACCGCACTAGATATTTTTAATAGACTTTTATATCCTTGATCATTTTCTGCGAGTAAGACTAGTGGATAGGACTCATTACTTGTTATTTCACTCTCCACATCTACTGTTAATCCAATAATTGGCTTAATATTATTTTTCTTACACAACTTATAAAACTCAATCGTACCGTACATGACGTTTCTGTCAGTTAAGGCGATGGCTGAAAATCCCTTTTTTCGGGCATCTTCAATTAGCTGTGGGACTGAAGCAGTGCTTGTTAGCAAACTATAAGCACTATAAACATGCAGGTGAATAAAAGACATTTTGTCACCCCTTAAATATAACTCTTTCCTTTTATTATAGCCTTTTTTTTAATAAAGGAAAGTATGTTCTCATCCGAAAAAGCGGTTTGCTCATTACGTTTACAGATCCTAGTCGCTGTGCACTTTAATTAAATAATTCCCTGTTTTCAACGCTTAATCATAATTGGATTGGTTTGTCCATATAAATGATAAAAAGAAATGATTATGGGTAAGGGCGGTTGAAGGGATGAAAGAAATTGGCTTTTTTCCAACTTTTATAGAAAGTTACTTTATCGCTTTAGGAGTTGTACTTGGCGGTTCACTGATTGGGGGAATAGCATCCTTCCTAACCGGACAGCCCCCACTAACAACCGTTTATCGATTATCCTCTGCCCTACGAATATGGGCTATCGTGGCAGCAATTGGTGGAACCTTTGATACAGTATATACTTTTGAAAGAGGTTTGTTTAATGCGGATACAAAGGATATTTTCAAACAATTTTTATTAATCCTTTCTGCCCTGGGTGGAGCCCAAACAGCTGCAACTCTTATTAATTGGTTAACACAGGAGCATATTTCATCATGAGAATCCCACCTTATTATCGTAAACCCTCTTGGCAACGCTTTTTTGCAGGTATGGCAATTGGTGGTGCCATTAGCTGGTGTATTTTTTTATATATTTACGGTGTTTGGCAAGAAAAACAAACAGAATTGCTTCGTAAACAGCAACAGGCGATTGTGGACCTGAAAGCCGAAAAACAAATTTGGCAGGAAGAATATAAGGAGATAAACAAGCGGAATATTGAGCAGCTTACGGTCCAGAAAATCAATATAAAAATAACGAACTGGGAAAAGTATAGTCTTGATTCATTAAGTGTTCTTGAAACAGAAGACTCCGTTAAAGATGATATAAATATGATGCTGGCAAAGGATTTAGAAACTGTTTATAAAAGCAAGGAGCTGTTAGAAAAAATCATTGAAAATAAACCAATAAAAATTAATGATAAAAGATACAAACTTATCGTGAAAGAAATGATAATTTATACAAACATCTCGATAGAGTTGGAAATACAGTTTGAGTAGGTTTACTAGCCGTAAGCGTTGATAATGGCTGGTGGATGAGGCTTTTTTTACATCTTAAGGCTTATGAACCGTTCTTATCGACCGACGAGGCTCTTTTTTATCATCTTTGGGCTTATGAACCGTTCTTATCAACCCCTCAAAGCACTTTTTTCCTTCTTGTTGTCCTATATGCTTGCTTTGAATGACCGAGTTAGAATACCATCCCTTTAAGTAAATTACTAGGATTTCCCTACTTACTTTAAGAAAAAGAAACGACCAAAAAAAGCTGGACCGTTTCTCTTGGATACCACTACTTTATATGGTCAGCACATACATCGTTAAGTTCTTGCAAGACATGACTCACTTCGCTCCAGGAATAAATCGACGCACCAGCAGCAAGTGGGTGTCCTCCTCCTTTAAACTTTTTCGCAACGCCGTTGATCACTGGGCCCTTAGAACGGAGCCGAACCCGAATTTGGTCGCCTTCCTCGATGAAAAAGACCCATACTTTGATTCCCTTCACATTTCCTAATGTTCCGACAAGTAATGAGGCCTCGGCAGGCTTTGCATCATATTCCTCTAAAAGTTCTTTTGTAAGCCTAACGGAGGCCACACCGTTTTCCTGTAGTTCAAAATTTTGAAGAATATAACCGTTTAACTTGATGGTGGTTAATTCCAATTCATACATCTTGTCAAATAGTTCCGTACGTGAAAAATCGTATTCAATCAATTCACCCGCATAAGCAAAAGTTTTTTCTGTCGTACTTGGAAATAGAAATCTCCCTGTATCTCCCACTATTCCAGCGTATAACTGTCTTGCAGCAACATCATTCATTTTCAAGCCTTTTTCTTTTCCAGCTAAGTAAAATTCATAAATCATTTCGCTGCACGAGCTCGCGCTTGTATCGACCCATAATAAATCACCATAAGGATCTTCGTTTGGATGATGATCAATTTTTATTAGCTTGTCTCCTAGTAAGTAGCGATTGTCACAAATCCTTTCAGCGTTTGCAGTATCACAAACAATCACCAAGGCCCCTTGATAGACTTCGTTCTCAATCGTGTCAAGCCTGCGCATATAATGCAGTGTCTTTTCTTCTTTACCAACAGCATAAACCTTTTTATCAGGATAGGACTCTTGTAAAATTGAAACCAATCCACCTTGTGATCCATAGGCGTCCGGGTCGGGACGTACGTGGCGATGGACAATGATGGTTTCATAATGTTTAATCGTTTCTAAAATTTGCTCAATCATGGACACTGCTCCTTTACCACCCTAGTGGTTATTCATTCAAATGTAGCATTATATGCTAATAAACGTTACAATAAATAAAGATTAATAAGCATGGAGGATCTTAAAATGTTAGTTTTTGTTGTATTAATTGTTATCTTATTTGCGTTCTATTTATTTTATAAAACAAAATACTTTCGAAGCAACCGACTTGTCGAAAAGAAATGGCTTTCCGCTAAATCAAATATTGCCCTTGGTTTACTAGTGTTCCTTTTTGGTGTTAATTCTTTATTCCTATCCCAAGAAGTCTTAACATATATTGTTGCAGCAGTATTTATTATTTATGGAGCGATATTCAGCTGGGTCGGTTTTAAAAAGTATAAACATTACCTTCCATTTGCTATCGAAGAAGCAAAAAACTTTGATGCTGAATAAGAAAAGCAACCCGAGCCCCTAGGCGCTGCAGCACGGACAAATCTCAAAGTCAAAAATATATTCTTTAGTTTCTTTAAATAAAGTTAAAAACATGAGCCGCTTCTCAGGTAGGGAAGCGGCTTTATAAGACTATTAAATAATGGATGTCTCGCCATTGTTTTGTATAAGCAGCTTGGGGCCTTTGAGGCGCTCCTGTCCTGTCAAAACCGGACTTCACCAAAGCTCTTATCCCCCTGACCTAAACACTTTTGCTTTTTTTATGTCCTATCAAGTAGCTGACACATCATCATTGCTTTTCCCACCAGAACGCCTTGATTGAAGACTTCCACATCCACTTTCCCAAACTTTCGTCCCACTTCAAGTACTCTTGGTTGAATTTCCAATATACTCTCCATTTGAACTGGTTTCATAAAGTAGATTGTCATATTTTCTACAACTAAGTCACCCTTTTTGTAGCTTCGCAATATCCTGTTTGCTGCATCTGAGACAATCGTTGTAAAGACACCATTGGAAAGGGTTCCCAAATGGTTGGTCATTTGTGGAGTCACTTCACACGAGTAAACTTCCTCCCCTTTTGCTTTTCCCTGCATTAATACTATTTGATTGGTAACGATGTCATCAAGGGTTTCTCCGACCTGTGGTTGCCGTTGATTCATTTGTAGTGCTTTTAATACATCCTGCCTGCTAATAATTCCTTCTAAACAGTTCGAGTCATCGGCTACAGGGAGAACTTCAATCCCTTCCCAGACCATTGTATGTGCAGTTGAAGCGACACTTGTCTTCCCATTAACCGTCATTGGATGCCTCGTCATAACCTTCTCAATGGATGTTTCTAAATTTTGACCTAAAATGTCTTTACTGGTTGCCATTCCTTGAATCTTCATGTTTGGATCGACAACAGGGTAGCGGCTATGTGTTGTTTTTTGATTAAATTCGTGCCAGTTTGAAACCTTATCAGACGTCTTTAAATAAAATGTGTCTGAAAGAGGTGTTAAAATATCTTCAACTAAGATAATTTTCTTTTTTATTAATTGGTCATAAATAGCTCGGTTAATCATCGTGGCTACTGTAAAGGTATCATAACTAGTTGATATGACTGGTAATTCTTGTTTATCTGCCAACTTTTTCACATGCTCTTCTGCATCAAATCCCCCGGTTATGAGGACAGAGGCTCCTGCTTTTAATGCAAGCTCATGTGCCTGCGTCCGGTTCCCGACAATTAATAGGTTCCCCGCTTCAGTGTAGCGCATCATCGCATCTAATTTCATAGCCCCAATTACGAATTTATTAAGAGTTTTATGCAAACCTGTTCTTCCACCTAATACCTGACCATCAACAATGTTTACTACTTCGGCAAACGTAAGCTTTTCAATATTTTCTTTTCTTTTCCGTTCAATTCTAATTGTCCCAACTCGTTCAATCGTACTTACATACCCTTTATTTTCTGCTTCTTTAATTGCACGATAGGCTGTACCTTCACTTACGCTCAGCGCCTTGGCAATTTGCCTAACTGATATTTTTTCCCCAATCGGCAGTCCATCAATATATTGTAAGATTTGTTCATGCTTTGTGGCCAAGACCTTCACCCTTTATTAGTTGAATTCCAATCATTCAGTGATGAATAATCCGGATTACGTATAATTCTCATTATAGAGTGTTAAAAGCCTTGATTCAATGCAGTTGCCACATATTGTACGATATTCTCAATGAAAAGAGCGTGATTTCTTCTTTAATCGCCCCGATTGATGTTTTTGTGTCTGTCTTTTCGAGTTATAAAGTAGTCCTGAGAGATTTCCAGCAATTACTATCAATGCAAATGACAGCCAAGCTAACGAAAATATCCCCTGTGCCCCGTCCGCATAAATAGATATTCTTGGTGCAGCAAAATAAATCATGAACCCACAAAGGAGCATGCATAGTAAATAGCGGTTCTTTTTCAATTTTATTTCCCCCTTAAAAAGAGTGCTTGTTTCATTTTTATGCACGTGGGAGGAAAAAAAGTATGTAGAAACCTATCTAGGATTAAATTTCAATAGCTTCCCCAGGCTTCAGCACTTTACCATTATTAGCTACAAGCATTTCAATAAATTGATATGGATCCTGTTTAATTGGCGGAAAGGTATTGTAGTGCATCGGCACGACGATCTTCGCCTGCAGGAGCTCGGCCGCGTATGCGGCATCTTCAGGCCCCATTGTAAAATTGTCACCGATAGGCAAAAAGGCTACATCAATTGGATGGCGCTTACCGATTAGCAACATATCCGAGAAGAGCGCGGTATCACCCGCATGGTAAATCGTCTTTCCTTCATTCATGAATAGGATTCCTGCTGGCATACCACAATAAATGATTTCCTTACTTTCTGTTGTAAAACTAGAGCCATGAAATGCTTGAGTCAGTTTAACCTTCCCAAACTCAAATTGATGGGCACCGCCAATATGCATGCCATGAGTATTTACCCCTTGCCAGCTTAAATAAGTAGAAATTTCATGGTTTGCCACGACAAGAGCATTATTCTTTTTTGCTAACTTTACTGTATCGCCGACATGATCATTATGACCATGCGATAAAATAATAACATCTGGATTCATTTCTTCGACTTTCAAGTCCGTTAATTGATTACCGGTAATGAACGGATCAATTAAAATTGTTTTGCCATTTGTGTTGATTTGGACAACAGAATGACCATGATAAGATATTCTCATCCTCTTTGCTCCTCTCTAGGGGTTATCCTTACTAATTCTATTAAACTTTAGGAATTCCTTCCTCATTTATTCCCATTATACGCCTGTTTTAGCACAAGATGGTGGGGAGAGTCTCCATTGCTTTTCAGGTAGTAATGTTTACATTTCTATATTATATTGATAATCTCAAGGTAGGATTTGAAATACATAAGGGGGAGAAATAATGAATCAGCGCTTAAAAAAGCTTCAATCATGGATGAAAGAAAATGAAATTGAGGTAAGCTTTTTAACCTCTACAGAAAACGTCTTTTATTTAAGTGGTTATTACACCGATCCACATGAACGATTGCTTGCACTTGCCGTCTTCCAAGAGAAAGAGCCCATTCTCGTTTGTCCAGGGATGGAAGTGCTTGATGCAAAACGTTCTGGTTGGGACCATGAAATCCTCGGTTATAGCGACATCGAGAACCCATGGGAATTGATTTTAACCTCTATCAATAAAAGAATGAAAGGCATCTTAAAAGCAGCGATTGAAAAAGAACATATGAATGTCGAACGCTATGAACAATTCTCAATGTTGTTCCCAAAGGCTTTGTTTGTTTCTGCAGATGAAAAACTAGGAAAACTGCGGATGATCAAGGATGCCAAGGAATTAAAAATAATCGAAGAGGCATGTGCACTTGCTGACTACGCTGTTGAAGTGGGCGTAAGTGAAATTAAGGAAGGCAAAACTGAACTAGAAGTTCTTAATGCCATTGAATATGCTCTAAAACTTAAAGGTGTAACCGAAATGTCCTTCGCAACAATGGTCCTAACTGGAGCAAATGCGGCTTCCCCTCATGGCACACCTGGTAGTACGAAAATCCAAAAAGGCGATCTCGTGTTATTCGATTTGGGTGTTGTTGTGGACCGTTATTGTTCCGATATCACAAGAACAGTTGCCTATGGGGACATTAACGACAAACAAAAGGAAATATATGATACCGTTCTAAAAGCACAATTGGCCGCAATCGATGCCAGCAAACCAGGGGCTACGGCAGCGGAAGTTGACCTTTCTTCCCGAAGAATTATTACTGATGCAGGCTATGGAGACTATTTCCCACACCGGCTTGGTCACGGCCTTGGTATTGGTGTTCATGAGTATCCATCTCTGACAGAGACAAACCAACTGATCCTTGAAGAAGGAATGGTTTATACAATTGAACCAGGAATCTATGTGCCTGATGTAGCTGGTGTCCGTATTGAGGATGATTTATTTATGACTTCAGATGGGGCAAAAATTTTAACCAAATTCCCGAAAACACTGCAAATCATTAAATAATGATTTGGGCATTTTTAACATTGAACTCGTGAATATATTGGTGTACTATATAAATACAAGCTGCGTTGTTCGTATTCATAATAAAGTTTTAACCTTTAAGCTGTAATAGGGAGTTTAACCATTGAAGCTGGGATGACAAGCCTTTGTCTATACGACATGGAGGACATGCTGAAGAGTTTCTGAAAACACCCACTTTGAGGAGTGGTGGTTTAAAACTTTCTTATACCTTATACGGCAAATGCGGCGGCTACATAGTACTATTTTCTAAACCAGCTTCTTTTGAAGCTGGTTTTTCCTTCTCACTAATTATTGAAGAGTAATATTTTAACCGGTTGTTTGCCCTCTTTATGATTATATCTGTGCCAGCAATGTTATTGCATCTAAGAATATAAGGCTGTGTGCTTCGGCAACGGCTTCATAGGTCACAAAACCGCCAAGCGTGTTAATTCCTTTTAACAATGCCTCATTATCAAGACAGGCCTTCTTGTAGCCCCTATTTGCAATCTGGACAGCATATGGTACTGTTACGTTCGTTAACGCAATGGTTGATGTTCTTGGTACCGCACCAGGCATATTCGCAACCGCATAGTGGACAACACCATACTTCACATATGTTGGATTGTCATGTGTGGTGATACGGTCAGTTGTTTCAAAAATACCACCTTGGTCGATCGCGATATCGACAACTACACTACCAAGCTTCATGGATTGGATCATCGCTTCCGTTACAAGCTTCGGTGCTTTGGCACCTGGAATAAGCACAGCGCCAATAACCAAATCGGATTCCTTCACGGCTTCAGCGATATTATATGGATTAGATATCAAAGTCGTAACATCTGATCCGAAAATATCATCTAATTGACGGAGTCGTTCTGGATTTAAATCAATAATCGTCACTTTTGCTCCTAAGCCAATCGCCATTTTTGCGGCATTTGTTCCAGCGACACCACCGCCAATTATAGAGACTGTTCCTCTTTGTACACCAGGAACACCTGAAAGAAGGATGCCCATACCACCATATACCTTTTCAAGAAATTGTGCTCCAATTTGCGCAGCCATCCTTCCAGCTACCTCACTCATGGGTGTCAATAATGGTAGGCTTTTATTTGCTAACTGAACCGTTTCATAGGCAATACCGACAACTTTATTATCAATTAATGCTTTCGTTAACTCTGGTTCAGGCGCTAAATGTAAGTATGTAAATAAAATTAACCCCTCACGAAAGAATTTATATTCGCTTGGAAGTGGTTCTTTAACCTTCATAACCATCTCTGTGGTCCATACTTCTTCGGGAGTATCTACAAGTTTCGCACCAGCAAATTGATAATCCTCATCTGTAAATCCTGAGCCAAGACCAGCTCCTTTTTCAATAAAAACCTCATGGCTAAACTTAACAAGAGTGACCACTCCGGCTGGGGTCATCGCTACACGATTTTCATTATTCTTTATCTCTTTAGGTACTCCGATCCGCATCTGCTAACCTCCAATTAATTTGATTCATAGTAAAGTTAACAACGTTGATGTTACTATATTTTTCTTTGAAGATGTAATGACTTCCCCTCTACTATGAAAACACCTTTATTTTATCAAATAAAGGCGGGATTCCCAAACTTATTTTAATTGCTCCATTGATTGGGAGCTTTAGCCTTCCTTAAAAATTGAAGCTTTGCCTTTCTAGGCAAAGCTTTTTCTAAAAGTTTTCATTAATACCAAGGATAGTATGGGTATGGGGGATATGGATATGGATATGGATATGGATAGTAAGGATATCCGTATCCATATGGTGCTGATAATAAAGCCCCTGCAGCTAACCCACCTAAAAACGGCAGACCAAAACCCAATCCAAAACCAAATGGACGTCTGAACCCGAATGGACGACCAAACCCGAAGCCAGGCCTTCCAAATCCAGGTAGAATCCTTTCATCTGCTTGATTAATCATCCGATAATGCGCATCTATATTAGCAGGCATTCCATACATTTCTGTATTCATTATTCTCCTCCTCTAAAATTTTTAAATGACACACTAAAGAATATGCATTGGCACAAACAAATTCTTGGGTAAATGCCTGTCTTTATAAAAATAACAAGTCATTTGACTAGTAAACTATTCCCGAACACAAAAAAAGACTGTCCAAGTCAGCGAGGGTACAGAAAAAGTCCTCCTAAATAATATAAAAAAGGTATAATACCTCATATCCTGAGGGAATTATACCTTTTTAATTTAGGCTGTATAAAAACATCTATTGATTTCCGCGGAAGGCACGAAGACTCCTGCGGGAGGACGGGACTGGGGAGACCCCACAGGCGCAAAGCGCCGAAGAGGCTCCCCGGCCCACCCGCGCGGCGCTGTTTGCCTGGAGCGGAAATCAACACACAAGTTCAACACAGCCTATATTTAAGGGCCTTTTTCAGTGCCTTCCAAGTTAGCAGGACAGTCCATCTCAAATTAAAAAATTTTTGCGCCTAACATTTCAGTTCCCGTTCCCACTTTTTTCTGGCTGTCTGCCAGTGCCGTTTCTTCACCCATAAAGCCACTATTATAAGAATCCATAATTTGCTGGCTTACTTCATTGGCACCCTGTTCATCAAAAACAAACAAATCCGGTTTATTAAGATCTTGTTTTCCCATCGGCCCTATCTCCTTTGCACTATTAGTTACTACATTATTGTTCGGAAAATTGAAACACCTATCCATGGAAATATATTGTATAATAGGAAGAAGGAGTTGATAAATCATGGGGCTTAATTATAAAAATATTTTAGTCGCTATTGATGGTTCAAAAGAAGCAGATTGGGCATTTAACAAGGGTATTGAAATTGCAAAAAGAAATGATGCCAACCTATTATTAGTTCATGTTATTGACACTAGGTCATTTGCATTGATTGAAGCCTACGACACGGTCATAGGTGATCGGGCAGAAAAGCTGGCAAAAGATATGCTCGAAAATTATAAAACACAGGCAATGGATGCTGGACTAACAAAAGTTCAATATGAAATCGAATTTGGCTCTCCTAAAATCCGAATCCCTAGAGATTTAGCTAAGAAACACACGATTGACTTAATTATCTGCGGTGCAACGGGGATGAATGTTGTTGAGAGGTTCTTCATCGGCAGTGTTTCTGAACATATTACCCGATATGCCCATTGTGACGTTCTCATAATCCGTACTGAAAAAGAATCCTAACAAAAGGTTTAGCACGTAGCCTTTAGGCTACGTGCATTATTTATAACTAGAAGTTGTAATGGCGTGAATAGTGCATAATTGAATAGTATAGTAAATTAAAATTAATTACATAGTTTGGGAGTGAAAACGTATGAAAGACTATTTTTCTTTTGATCATCGACTTGGTATTCCACTACCAGATTCAGGATTGGTGTGGAATGAACACAGCATAGAAAAGCAGCATGAAATTCTCTTCCAATGGGAACGAATCCGAGGTGCTATTCCGGACCGCATCTTTGAATTAGAAAATCAAATTAATCAGAAACAAGCATTGCTTTCAAATGAAAGTGATTTCCCCTATTCTTGTCATTTAAATACGGAAATTGCAGGTCTGGCTTCCATTATAAATGATTTATTGCTTTGGTACCGAGCAAACCAGGTCCATGCAACAAAACCTAATCATTGAAAAACTCCCTTTATTTAAAGGGAGTTTTTCAATGATTAGAATATAAGAAAATATAAAGTTTTGACTTTGAGAAATGTCCGTGCTGCAGCGCCCGTACTGCTAGTGGACTTCGCTCTTCTTACAGATCCTTTTTAATTTCGCTAACGACGTGTCCAATCTCGGGTAAGATTAATTTATTCATCGCCAGCTTCACTGCACCCATTGATCCTGGGGTAGAAAATACAGCTTTATTTTTAACAACTCCTGCAATCGCCCTTGAAAGAATTGCCGCAGATCCGATATCTTCTTGATAGCTCAACATCCTGAATAATTCTCCAAAGCCAACGATTTCTTTATCAAGCAGCCCCTGTACTGTTTCAATCGTTACATCACGCTTGGCAATCCCTGTACCACCATTTGTTAGGATGACATCAATATCCTCTTGATTGCATCCTTTTAATATTTCAGTCTGTATCGGTTTGGTTTCGTCCTTTACAATACAATAGTCTACTATTTTGTGACCTGCCCCCTCAAGGAGGTCCATCATCAGCCTGCCACTTTTATCTGTAGTTTTATCTCTTGTATCACTGACGGTAATGACTTTACAATTAACCATCTTTGGGGCTTCCCGTTTATGATCTTGGGTGCTCATTCAAAAAACTCCTCTTTTTCTTTAAGATAGCGAAGTTGATAATAGTTATGGGCTAGGTCGGTCACTTTCCTGGTTAACTGATAATTAGCACCAGCCCCAATCGCCATACTGACAAGTGGAATACCTGAAATCATCTTTTTCCGTAACAGTGTAATCACTAACGCTTTTAATAATTGCTGCACGGGCTGTTCAAGCCATGTGATGTTGGTAATCGCTTCATTTCCTTCATAAAAATATTGTTCATTCGGCCCCTCCAATTCTGCCATCAAGGATGCCCATCCCTCTTTTTGGATTCTTGGTGGTAATGTCGCCGTATGAAAAACCTTTAACGATTTCATCATTTCATTGGGAGTATTTACCTCAAACCCATAGGTCATCGCAATTAATTGAACCACTCTTAAATTAATAACGGCCATTGCTGGAATATCAGTCCCTAACAACAGCGTGCCACCTGTACCTGCTAAACCACCTTGTGCAAAGGCATATAGACGATGCCTTGAGATTTGCTGCTTTGCTATGTATTGTAACTGCTCGATTTTTAGTTTTTTTAAGTCTTCAATTGCTTCTAAATCCTTGTGCAAGATTCTTCCCGAAGAAAGAATTCTTTCCTTGGCATCCATTTGAAACTGTGAGCCTTGGATCATGCTGTGTATTTGAAACAACCAACTATCTAGACCCGAGAAGAATTGATTTTGAATCTTTTCAGGTAATAATGAGAAAGAATGTTCCAAATACTTTACATACGTTAATTCTAAATCATTTGGTTCGTAATTCAGTAAATTTCTTTCCCATTCTCGTATTTCATCCAAAACTTTTGTTTCCCTACCTGTTAATAACATGCTTGAACCCCCTTTACAGCTTCTCACATATAGTATATCACAACGAATCAGCACGTTAAAAAGGCAAAAGCTGTTAGCACAGCTTTTGCCTCTTCGTTATGTTAATGTGTGGACGTTAACCGAGTAACGTCACGAGCAATCATTACTTCTTCATTTGTTGGGATGATCAGGACTTTGACCGGTGAGTGAGGGTAGTTGACAAATGCTTCTTCCCCTCTAACTTTGTTAAGAGTAGGGTCCCAATAAACACCCATAAATTCAAGGCCTCTTAATACATTTTCTCTAATCGTGTCACTATTTTCACCAATACCTGCGGTGAAAATAATGGCATCTACACCATTCATTCGCGAAGCATAAGAACCGATGTATTTATGGATACGGTTTGCAAAAACTTCTAATGCCAGCATTGCCCGCTTATTTCCCTTTTTCGCTTCAATTTCGATATCTCTTAAGTCACTTGAGAAGCCGGACATTGCCAGCATACCGCTCTTTTTATTTAAAACATCAAGGACTTCATCCGCAGTTTTATTGGTTTTTTCCATAATATATGGGATGAGTGCGGGATCAATATTACCTGAACGAGTACCCATCGTTACCCCAGCAAGTGGTGTAAAGCCCATTGATGTATCAATAGACATGCCACCTTCGATTGCTGCAATACTTGCACCATTCCCTAAGTGACAAGAAATAAGGCGAAGTTGTTCGACTGGACGTCCTAACATTTCAGCAGCACGCTGTGAAACATATTTATGTGATGTACCATGAAAACCATATTTACGTATGCCATATTTTTCATAGTACTCCATTGGAAGGGCATAGAGGTACGAATTTTCAGGCATTGTTTGATGAAAGGCCGTATCAAAGACTGCAATGGCTGGCACGTCTGGAAGCACTCGCATGAACGCCTTAATCCCCGTAAGATTTGCTGGGTTATGCAATGGAGCTAGTTCTGATAATTCGTCAATTTTAGTTAAAACGTCTTCAGTAATTAGAACAGAGTCGGTAAACTCTTCTCCCCCATGGACAACACGGTGTCCCATTCCATCAATCTCACTAAGAGATTTGATAATACCTAAATTCGTTAGCTTATCCAAAAGCATCTTCACAGCGACTTCATGATCAGGGATATCAATTATTTCTTGGACCTTTTTTCCGTTTACCGTAATATTAAAGAGTGAATCATTTAACCCAATTCTTTCTATAATCCCTTTTGTAATGACTTCTTCACTTGGCATTTCAAACAATTGAAACTTTAAGGAAGAACTACCTGCATTAATTGCAATAATTTTTGCCATTTTCGTAACGCTCCTTTATATAACAACAGCTGTTTGAGAGTAGTTTGTTCGTACAAACTTATTTTGCTCAAACCGCTTTTGATTATTTCCCTCGATTACTCATTTAATCATTGTGGGTATGATATATCAAGAGTTAATCCTAATGAGAACGCATACATGTAAATATAATTATATTCTTATTTTTCTCACAATTCCTAAAAAAAAAGGATAACCTGGAATTCATCCAGATTCATCCTTTATTCTCTAAAAACCATTTTTCCATACCGGATAAAATATTATCCATCCCAGTCGGACTAGATAGGTTTGGCAAATCAACTAACAATGCCTGCTTTGGCGGCTTTACGCCTTCTCCATTTTTTTGTAAAATCAAGATACTCTTAGCAGCATTTTTACTTTTAAACATGCTCATTGGTAATTGAAGTAGGCCTTGAACAATGACATTTTCCTTGAAGAACTCATGCAGAAGTGGCGCCTGTTCACTTTCAAATAGTCCGTTCGGGATAACGAAAAATAAATAGCCCCCAGGCACAGTATGACGGACACTTTGCTCAATAAATAAATGATGAGAATAGGAGTGCCCTTCACTTGCCTTTACTTGATAATCTTCAGCTCTCACATCATTAGGATAGTAACCAATCGGCAAATCACCAATGACCACATCAACTGGATCAATAAACAGTAACTCAAGACTGTCTTGATTAAATAGCTCAACGGCGTGCTCTTGCAAATTGGCATTTACGTAGGCAAGTTTAATTAACAGGTCGTCAATCTCCACACCTAAGGAAGTTACATTTCTATCTAAGTGATTCAAGACAGTGGTTAACATATTCCCGGTTCCAACTGCTGGGTCGAGTAAGCGGAAAGTTGGCTGCTTCATAAATCTGTCTACTAAATAGCCAACTAGCATACCCACAGTATCGGGTGTCATTTGGTGATTAGGCTGAACATTTTCTTTCATCCCTTTTAAAATGACTAACTGGTAAGCTTTGCGAATTTCTTCGTTCGAAAACTTTTCTAAATGGATTTGTTCGTATTGCTTCTTAAGCCTTTTTAGCGTTAATTCACTTACCGCATCCTCCGGAACAGAGCCTTGAAACAGATATTCTCCTGTTTCTGCAAGTGCTTCAAGATAGGTATAGTTTAATTCTTCCTGTAAAAGAAGCGCTGTTTCATTAAATATCGTAAAAAGCTCTTCTACTGAAGAAATTTTCATCGTTTCCCCTCCTACATTCATTCCTTATCTATTTTAACCCGAGTATGTATATCATAGCACACATATAAAAAGACCTCGCAAGTCGCCGAGGCCAGCTTATATATTTTCTTCGATTACTGCCCAGCTCCAAAGCCATGCACTAGCGAAGTCAACTTTATGGTTTCTTTTTGTTGTTCTATTTACTTTGCACTTTTTGCTGCTTCAAGTACGGCTTCGTAGTTTGGATGGTTTGTCGCTTCACTAACATACTCTACATATGTGACAGTGTCGTTAGAATCAACGACAAACACTGCACGAGCCAATAACCTTAATTCCTGGATAACAACCCCATATGCTTCTCCAAATGAAAGGTCACGATGATCTGACAACGTTTGAACGTTTTCAACACCAGCTGCTGCGCACCAGCGTTTTTGAGCAAATGGAAGATCACAACTCATGGTTAAGATTTTCACTCCACCTAATGAATTTGCTTCCTCATTAAAACGGCGAGTTTCTGTATCGCATACACCCGTGTCCAAAGAAGGGACTGCAGAAATTAATCGCACTTGCCCCTTTGTGTCATTTAGTGTAACAGCTGATAGATCATTAGCAAGTACGCTGAAATTTGGTGCTTTGTCCCCTACCTTCACTTCACTGCCTATAAGCGTTACTGGATTCCCTTTAAATGTTACCTTTGCCATGTTTTCATCCTCCTTTGTCGTATCCGAGCTAAGGCAAATTTAAAAACCGCCTCACTACAAATATGTACAGTGTAAATATATCTGTTCAACATTATCATTGCAAATATTTTGACTTTTAACTAAGAAATGTTAAAATTGCCACCCATAATCATCAACAAACAATTAGGTGTGGTGGCTGTTCGTTACTCTTTAACCTTCCTTATGGATTAACCTATGAGATTTGAGCCAATGGCTCATAACGCTGGACAATTCTTAAAATCAAAGTCAAAAATTTCACCATTCTAGTTGATTGACTGTTGTTGGCTCTAAACAGTTGCAAAGATAAAAATTCAGGTATCATTAAAAAGGTTAATCTTCCTAAGCATCAGGAAGATTAACCTTTCATTCTATCACTCAAATTCTTTTTTTTGTGTTTGTTGATTGTTATCAGACTGGGAACCTTTTTGTTGCTTTTTCTCATCTCTATTGGTGAGCATTTGCTGAATTTTATCAACTGCTTGTGGGGCCAACTCGAGAATTTTCTCATACAAATGGGTGCTCTCATCTAAATGAAGCATTTTGACACCATGCGAGTTAACGATTAAAAAGGCAATTGGGGTTATGGAAACACCTCCCCCACTACCTCCACCAAATGGGAGCGCTTTACTTTGCTCTGAACCTTCACTCTGGCTCTGATTCTGAGAACTAACAACATTAAACTCGCTGCCTCCAGCGGCAAATCCAAAGCCTACTTTTGAGACTGTTAATATGACACTACCGTCTGGGGTTTCAACAGGGTCCCCAATGATCGTATTAACATCAATCATTTCTTTTAAGCTTTCCATTGCAGTCGTCATCAAACCTTGAATTGGGTGGTCAGACATGGCTGTTTCCTCCTCTATTAAACGGATTTAGTTTTTTCCTTTAAAATATCAGTTTTACTTTTGAAGTGCGGTCGCCCACCCTTCCAAAATTTAAACAGTTTTAATCCTGCTAACATAGCATGCCCGATCCGAAACTGAAAAATACATGTTAATCCTGTTTGAATAATCGCACATTGAAAATGGGGATTAACTGCTAATTTAGGAACTTCTTTTACTTTAAAATAGTGACTGAGAAGTCCAAGGATTCCCCCTTTTATAGTCCATAATGCTCCCGTCACCATCCCTGTGTGTGCTGCGTCTCCAACGCCAACCATTGTTTCCCATTCAAATTTTTTCAGGGTAACTTTCCGGAAAAATTTCCTGATTATGACATGCATCCCCATAACATGATCCAGCAATTCTTTCCCATTTTTCACATAAGTCAGGATATCATCTAACTTGATTTTATCGACGGTTTCCTTAGGTGGGGGCGCCACTCCCCCGCTGGAATTGCCCATTTGTGTATGGTTTTTCACAATAATACTAGGAGAATTATCATCAATTTTCATTAACGGAACAGCTATTTTATACTTAATTAATCCGAACAATACCTTAAAAACTATTTTTAAGTCATCGTCGTCATTTTGACGGTAATAATTTATATTAATCGTTAATTTAGTAAAGAGTATGAGTAGTAATAAGAACATTAGAATAGACACAACAAACAGCAGCCAAAACAATTTCATTCACAACCTTTCAGGCGCTAGTATTCGCTTTTAATGGCAAAAATAAACCTACCAACTAAAGAGTTGATAGGTTTATTTTTATCTTTTTTATCGGATTTGAATTGATATCATTACACTTCGATAAATGTCCAGCGCTTGCGCTTTTCTTATCGTTCCACATGGATGACGGTTGTATCGGAGAAGATATCATGTAAGCCCTGTTTTTTTGGTAAGAACGCGACAATGATATAGCCGATGATAACCGTTGCCGAGATAAACCGGCCAATCCATTCACGAAAAAGAATCGTCCCCCAGGTCAATTTATCACTATTTAAATTTACAACCTTTAATCCAAACACCATTTTCCCAAGTGTTTGATTAAAATATTTCGTCATTAGCACGAAATATAAATAAAAAATTACTGCTGATGCAATTGAAATGGGCGCAAACACATTAAATTCTGATAGTGAAAGATCAAGCAATCGAAAGAGAGGATTTATTAACAGCCTTTCGATACTACCGACAACAATTAAATCGAGCAGATAGGCCCAAAAGCGCATCCAGAAGCCTGCATAACGTACTGGCCAGTTTTGGATATCATTCCCGGGCAAACGATGTTGTTCATTGTCATGGAACTCTTCATCAAATTTTTCCATCTGATTGGAAATTGGATCTGGATTATTTTCTCTTCCTTCGTTCAAGCCTTCATAGGACTCATTCGTACCCATCAGTTCTCCCCCTTATTCCGCATATAAATACATGAGACTCGGCGAATTGGGCTTAGTGAAGACACTCATAAGTCCTGCCATTTCAGCGTTATCACCCATTATTTTTTTTGCCTGCATCGTAAATAAAGAACCAAAACCAAAGTTACTTGAATAACGGACAACCTTCGCGCCTGTTAGTTTCTCATCCTTCTCCATCTGCACGATGACATCATCTAAGTATCCAAAGCCATCAATGAGCTGCAGATCCTTCGCTTGACGACCATCATAAATACGACCATCAGCAAGCTTTTTTACTTGTTCAACAGTCATATTACGTCCCTCTGAAATAACCTTGACAAAGCCTTCATACGAATTATTTATCATTGTCTGTAAAATTTGGCGTTCTTCTTCTGTCATTTTTCTTGTTGGGCTCATAATGTCTTTATACTGACCACTCTTAATAGTAACAAAATCCACACCGTATTTATCGGCAAGTCCTTCGTAATTGATACCTTCCATAATGACACCAAGACTGCCCGTTAACGTTTCCGGACTAGCAAATATCTTTTTCGCTCCTGCGGAAATATAATATCCTCCAGAGGCTGCCATAGAACCCATTGATATATAGACAGGTTTTTTACTTTTCTTTTGGATTTCAGCTAGTTTATCATGAATTTCAGCACTCTCAACCACGCCACCACCTGGTGTGTTAACTTTAATAATAATACCTTTGACGCTATCATCCTCTTGAATATAAGTTAATTTTTTCATAAAATCCTGATGATTGTATCCTGAGGTTTGAAATAATGATCCTGTATCACCCGTGTCCTGGATGACACCGTTGATGTCAAGAATCACGATTTTCTTTACTTCGCTGCCCTCTTTGACCACTTCCTCTGTAAATGGCTGGTCTGCAGTAGCCAAAAGATCGGTGAAGTCGGTTTCAATCCCTTTAAAAACAGAGGCAGATAAAAAATTAATTGTGATAGATATAAAAAATAATACCGCGGCAATGCCAAGTGCTGCCCATCGTTTTCCATTCATATGTATGTCCCCCTTTTATTCGTTCTAAAATTTAAGTCTTGATTTTATATTATTTCAATAAAATGCTAAACTAATTTCAGACCTATACAATATTTTACCAAAGATTATTTCATATTGGGTAAAAGTGTTACATTTTTTTCATCATTTACCAGGGGGTAGAAGAATATGACAAATAGGCAGAATATTTATTTTTATCACAAACGGGATGAAGCTTTGCTTTTGAAAGCAGTTCCCCTTTTTGACATGGCTAATCGATATGGTTTTACGATTGTTAATGATTTTCGAAAGGCAAATATTATTGCTAGTATTGGCGACGATGGAACATTTCTGCAGGCTGTCAGAAAAACTGGCTTTCGTGAGGATTGCCTTTACATGGGAATTTCAACAAAAGATAGTTTAAGTATGTATTGTGATTTTCGTATTGATGATATTTCTAAAATGATTCAGGCAATAACAAATAAAGAACAAATAAAAGTTCGCAGCTATCCAACAATTGAAGTATCGGTTGATGGTCAGGGTACATTCACGTGCTTGAATGAATTTAGTATCAGATCCTCTATTATTAAAACACTGGTGATTGATGTGTTTATTGATCAACTCCATTTTGAAACCTTCCGCGGGGATGGACTGATTGTTGCCACCCCAACCGGAAGTACCGCTTACAATAAGTCAGTGAACGGTTCGGTTGTAGACCCCCTCCTCTCCTGCATGCAAGTCAGTGAGGTGGCATCTGTTAATACAAACCGTTACCGTACGCTCGGTGCTTCGCTTATTTTAGGTAGTGGACGGACTTTGACGCTTAAGGTCGTTTCTGTAAACAATGAACATCCAACAATGGGTATGGATAATGAAGCATTAAGCATTCGCCATGTGGAGAATATCAGCATAAGAATGAGTGATAAAAGATTAAAAACACTGAAACTTGCGGACAACTCCTTCTGGGAAAAAGTGAAACGGACTTTCCTATAAAGAATTTCATATTAATCGTTAAGCGTTAAGCTTTAAGCTTTAAGCTGGACAATTTTCAAAGTCAAAAATTTTATCCTTGTTTTTCTTTTAAATAAAAGAAAAAACCTTATCCTTTTTGAACAGGATAAGGTTTTTTTCTTACATGGTTGCACTTTTTTCTTTCCTCATCTTTATTTCAGATAAGAGCTTTGTTTTTGAAAGAGAATAAATCATCAAAGCGGACCAAATAAACATAAACGATAAAAGCTGTATTTTTGAAAAATGTTCATCATAGACAAATACACCTAATATTAAGGTAAGGGTAGGAGCAATATATTGGAGGAACCCAAGCAATGATAAGGGTATTTTTTGTGCTCCTTTTGCAAAATAGATAAGCGGCACTGCTGTTGCGGCTCCTGCACCAATTAATAGGAAATCAGTCCCCAAATCAACTGTTAAAAAGGAGTTGGAGCCATTAATAAATATGTAGCACATATAAATAACTGCAATCGGGACAACCACAAGTGTCTCAAGTGTTAACCCCACAGTGGAATCGATATTAATTAGCTTTTTCGCTAAACCGTATATACCAAAGGAGAATGCCAAGATAATCGAAATCCAAGGAAACTGTCCATGCGAAAAAGAAATAATTAGCACGCCTATTGCTGCTAAGATAAAGGCTGCATATTGGTAAATCGTTAATTTTTCTTTTAGAACGATCACTCCTAATAAAATACTTACAAGTGGGTTGATATAATAGCCAAGGCTTGTTTCAACCATATGGCCATTATTAACCGCCCAAATATAAACAAACCAATTCACACTTAATAATATCGAGGCAATCATCAGTATGTACATCTGTTTTTTATTATTAGCAAATCCTCTAAAGGTACAAACAAATAAACCCCATTTTTTCGTTATTAATAAAATGATCAGCATAAAAGCAAACGACCAAACCACACGATTTGCCAGAATTTCCATCGCATTTACACCACCTAAAAATTTCCAATAAATAGGCAATAATCCCCAAAGTAAATAGGAAAATCCTGCATGGATGGCCCCTAGCTGCATTTCATTTTTCTTCATATTTCTCCCGAGCCCCTTATTCTTTCTAGTATCGAAATAATTATAACTTGAATCTTCCAGAAAAGGGGTGTTTTTATTTTTTAGTTCTATTTCTGCTCGTAAACAATATCACCGCCAATGACAGTCATAGATGCGTTCACTGTTAGAATTTTAGCAGGTAGGAGAGTGAAAATATTTTGGTTCAGGACAGTAAAGTCAGCCAGAAATCCTTCCTTAATCATACCACGCTCATTTTCATGACAGGCGGCATAGGCGCTGCCCTTAGTGTATAAACAGACCGCTTCATAAACAGTTAAGGCCTCTTCTTTCCCATAAACAATTCCGAATGGATCATTCCTATTGGTCCGGGTGACCGCGGCATGGATACCCAACAGTGGGTCGGGCAATTCTATAGGAGCATCGGAGCCCCCAGCACAGATAAGTCCCTCGTTTACTAGTGTTTTCCATGCATAGCAATATTCCATCTTGTCTTCACCAAGGCGGTCAATGACCCAAGGGAAGTCCGAAGCTAAAAATACTGGTTGGATATCGAAGAGGACTGGGAGCGTTTTTGCCCGGTCAATTAAGTCAAGACGTAGTACTTGTGCATGGATAATTCTGTCTCTTCCCTTACCAACGATTGGATGTGCCTCAATCGCATTTAGGGCATATTCAAATGCTAAATCTCCAATCGCATGGATGGCAACAGGAAGCTTATATTGGCGGGCCTTTGCGACAAGCGTGTTCAATTCCTCCTGACTAAAAATGGCTACACCAAAGGTCCCTAGTGCATCCCGATAAGGATAGCTTAATAGCGCAGTCCTACCGCCAAGGGCACCATCAGCAAAAATTTTCATTGCTCCGAATTCAATCCACTCGTTACCAGATAAAAAAACACCTCCTTCGCATACCATGTCATCAATTACGCCATGATGTACGAGTAAATGGGTCCTGAATTTTAGCCCTTCATCCATAATTACCTTCGTAAACACCTTATATGTACTATGGAAACCACCGTAATAGTTTAAATCCTCTGTGTGGACACCTGTAATTCCAAACTGATATAAATCTTTAATGGACGCTTTCATTGCTAATTGTAAATACTCTTCGGAAACGACAGGAACCATTGTGTTGATGAAGTCCTGTGCTTTGTCTTTAAGCATGCCCGTTATGTTTCCGGTGAGGTCATGTTCAATAATTCCACCCGGAGGGCAAACGGTATCTTCTGATACTCTGGCAAGTTCAAGTGCCCTTGTGTTAACAACCATGGCATGACGACAAATACGCTTTAACAAAACAGGGTTTTCAGGTGAAATTTTGTCCAGTTCCTTTCGATGAATCTGTTCAGGACTGACCCAGCGATTTTCATTCCAGCCCTCGCCAATAATCCATTCTCCATGATTAACCTGATTTGCATATTCCTCAACAGCAGCTAATACTTCTTCCTTCGAATTCATATTCGTTAGGTCAAGTCTGATAAGTGTTTCCCCATGGCCAATTAAGTGGATATGGCTATCAACAAAGCCGGGAATCATCGTCCCTCCCTTGAGGTCGACACGTTCCGATATTCTTTCATTAAAGCTTTCTTCTAACTTCTCTTTTTCTCCTGTTTTTACAATTCTTCCACCTTCAGTAAATATCGCTTCAACTACTTTTTCTTCGTTTTCAAGCGTATAAATAGTTCCCCCATACCACAACTTGCCCATTTAACATTCTCCTTCGTCATTACACAGTGCAGAAAGCAGACGGTAAACTCGCCGCCTGCTAATCAAACCCAAACTATTATCCTTGTTTAGCTGACTTGAATTCCTTTTGCCGAAGTTCAATTCTGCGAATTTTTCCAGATGTTGTTTTTGGAAGCTCTGCCAAATATTCAATTTCGCGTGGATATTTATATGGTGCTGTAAGTGTCTTCACATGCTCCTGCAGGTTTTTCGTTACTTCTGGATCTGTTGGGTCGACATCTTCTTGTAAGACAACAAAGGCTTTCACAATATAACCCCGAATTTCATCTGGGCTTGCCACAACGGCACATTCCCTGACATACGGATGTTTAACTAGGGCATCCTCCACTTCAAATGGGCCAATCGTATAGCCTGAGCTAATGATAATATCATCACCACGCCCTTCAAACCAGAAGTAGCCTTCATCATCCATTTTTGCCTTATCACCCGTTATATAATAATCACCGCGAAATTGCATTGCCGTTCTTTCAGGGTCTTTATAATAATTTTTAAATAAGGCCGGTGTTTCAATATGAACAGCAATATCACCGACAACACCTACCGGGCAAAGTTGCCCTTCATCGTTAATGATGGCTACTCTATTCCCAGGTGTCGGCTTGCCCATTGATCCGGATTTCAATTCCATCCCTTTTGTTACACCAACAAGCAATGTATTTTCAGTTTGCCCATATCCGTCACGGACATCGACATTAAAGTACTTTCGAAATGTATCAATGACTTCTCTATTTAACGGTTCACCCGCTGATACTGCACTATGAAGGTTTGGTAATTGATAATCAGTTAAGTTGTCAACTTTTGCCATTAATCGATATTCCGTTGGTGTACAGCAAAGGACATTAACATCATATTTCTGTAGGAGGCTCAAATACTTCCTCGGATCGAATTTCCCATTGTATACTAACCCCGTGCCGCCAGAGCCAAGAACCGATAAGAATGGACTCCAAATCCATTTTTGCCAGCCAGGACCTGCAGTTGCCCAAACGGTATCACCTTCTTCAATACAGAGCCATTGTGGTGCTGCTGTTTTTAGATGGGCAAAGGACCAACCATGTGTATGGACAACACCTTTTGGATTTCCCGTCGTTCCAGAAGTATAGGACAAAAAGGCCATATCATCTCTATTCGTATCGGCTATCGCAAAATTTTCAGATGCCTCTTTCATTCTTTCGTCTAAATGGATCCAACCAGCTTTATATTCCCCAATTGTAAATTTAACTAGAGCCTGAGTTTCGGTACTATTAGCAAATTGGTCTACAAATGGATAATAACTAACGACCGCTTTGACATCACCGTGGACTATACGGTACTTTAGGTCCTTCTCCTTTAGCATTTCTGAGCTTGGAATCACAATCATTCCGGCTTTTAGTGCTGCCAGATAAACGACGTAGGCTTCAATGAGTCGCGGAGTGATAACGAGAACCACATCACCACTTTTTAGCCCATTTTGAGTAAAGACATTCGCTGCTTGGTTTACCCTCTTTAATAATTGCTCATATGTAACTTGTTTTGTTTGGCCTAATTCACTTTCCCACTTTAATGCTACTCTGTTTGGATTTTCAGCAAATCGCTCTACTTCAGAAATAAGATTATACTTTTCCGGTGCAATTAAATCTTCTCGCTTCATGTTTCTCCCCCTTTACTCATATATCCTACAAATCCTATTATACAAAATTATTCAAAAATTTTAAATTATTATTCATTTAAGTGTAATTTTCCTCATCAAAAAGAGAGCGGGAGTTAAATCCACGCTCTCTGTAGCCACTCGTATTTATTTTTACTATTTAGAAAATCCTCCGCCTAATTGTTGTTCAGCCATTTGCACTAAACGTTTTGTGATTTCACCACCAACAGATCCGTTAGCGCGTGAAGTAGTTTCTGCTCCAAGATTAACACCAAATTCATTAGCAATTTCATATTTCATTTGGTCAAGAGCTTGTTCAACACCAGGAACTAATAATTGATTAGAGTTATTGCTTGCCATGTGATTTATCACCTCCTTGTGAGTTTAGATTGTGTAGAACCCACAAGGTTCATTCCAAATAATCATTGGTAATTGTTCACAAAATGTTCAAAATTACCCGTTAATGCTAAAATAATTCATGAAATTCCGAACTCTTGTCGTCCGGCTTAATAATCTGAGTTTCTGTCTCCTGGACGGCTGCTTGAATCATTTCTTCAAAGTTAACAAAACTTTCGTAGTAATTCACTTTTTCTCTTTTCGGTTTCGTTTTTGGTGAGGCTGGGACAAAGATGGTACAGCAATCTTCAAATGGCCTGTTTGAAATTTCAAGCGTATCAATTTCGTCGGCAATTTTTATAATATCTGTTTTGTCCATCGTAATTAACGGACGTAATAGCGGCGTGTTTGTCACTTCATTAATTGCATACATACTTTCTAGCGTCTGGCTGGCTACCTGCCCGAGACTTTCTCCGGTAATGATGGCAAGACCTTCCTGTTTCTCCCTAATTTGATCCGTGATTCGTAGCATCATCCTTCTTGTTGCTGTCATCGAATAATTTTCAGGTATTTGTTCGCGAATTGTTTGCTGGATAGCTGTGAATGGTACAATATGAAGTTTCATTGAACCATGAATTGCAGCCAGTTTTTTCGATAGTTCAATTACTTTTTCCTTTGCCCGCTCACTAGTAAATGGTGGGCTAAAAAAATGAACAGCTTCAATTTCCAAGCCACGCTTCATTGCCAAATACCCTGCTACAGGGCTATCAATTCCACCTGAAAGCATGAGCATGGCTTTCCCACTCGATTGAGCTGGAAGCCCGCCGGCACCTTGAATCGTTTCGCATGATAAATAGACTGCTTCTTGTCTGACTTCTATTCGTAATTCAATATCAGGATTTTTCACATCAACTTTTAGACCTGATATGTTTCTTAATAAATGTGATCCAAACGTATGATTCATTTCATCCGTATTCAATTCGAATAATTTATCGGATCTTTTAGTGGTAATTTTGAAGGTTTGTCCTTCTTTGTACATCGGTGTCACTAATTCGAGTGCCGCTTGTTTTAAAACCTCTAAGTCTCTGCTCACTTTTATTGCTGGGCTAAAGGACTGAATCCCAAATATATTCTTTAACTTCTCAATGATTTCTATTCCATTTTCATCATTTAAGATGACATACATCCGATCACGACTTGCCTCAACTTTAATTTTCGGAAAGGGAGCAAGCGCACTTCTTACACTTTTTCTTAACTTTTCAACAAATTGATTGCGATTTCTACCTTTTGTGGATAATTCTCCATAACGTATAAGGATACGATCATATTTCATTTAGTTCATAACCTTTCTTAATCGTTTTGCCGCTTTTTTGATTGCTTCGATAGCGGTAATTGCCTCTTCTTCTGTATTATCAAATGAAAGACTTATCCTGATAGAACTTTCGGCTAAGCTTTCAGGAACACCCATTTCAAGAAGCGTTTTACTAAGTGATTTGTTTTTGGAAGAACACGCACTTGTCGTCGATACAAAAATTTCTTCTTGCTCGAGTGCATGGATAAATACTTCGGATTTTAGCCCATTTAGTGAAAAGTTTAAAATATGTGGGGCTGAATTTTCAATTGGTGTATGGATTTGGATATCTTCTATTCCAGTTAATCCAGTTCGTAAGATGCTCTGAATATTCTTCATTCTTTCCAGACCTGTTTCACTTTTCAAAGAGATCATTCTAAGAGCTTTTGCCATTGATACAGCTCCAGCCACATTTTCAGTTCCGCTTCGGAGCGTCCGTTCTTGATTACCACCTGAAAATAAAGGATTAATTCTTGCTCCATCACGTACGAATAGGGCACCCGTCCCTTTTAAACCATGAAATTTATGCGCTGAAATCGAACAAAAATCAACTCTACTTTCATATAAAGAAAGAGGAACTTTTCCAATACCTTGAACCGCATCAACATGGAATGAAATTCCTGGCCATTTTTTTAATAGTTCACCTATTTCTCTGATTGGCTGAACCGTACCTACTTCATTGTTCACGTGCATGATTGAGATTAATTTGGTATCTTTTCTGATCGCCTTTTCAAGATCTTTCACACAGATTCTGCCACTTCCATCAACTGGAAGATACGTTATTTCGAAGCCATCCTGCTCAAGCTGTTTCATTGTGGCGCTAACTGAGGCGTGTTCCACACTTGATGTAATTATATGGCATCCCTTATGTCGATTGAATATAGCTGCACCTTTTATCGCTAAATTATTACCTTCCGTGCCGCCAGATGTAAAATAGATTTCAGATGGTTTCACCGCTAAATGCTTAGCGACCTGCTCTCTTGCTTGGGTCAGAAGTTTTTCAGCCTGTCCTCCCATACTATGCAGTGAGGAAGGATTCCCAAAAAACTCACCTGAAACCTTTACAAAGGAATCTAGCACCTCTTTATATGGTTTAGTTGTTGCACTATTATCAAAATAAATCATTCTTTTCTCCTCCACACCAAAACACACTTACAAATTTACATTTTATCATAAATGCCTTGCTAACTAAAGAACAAAAGGCGCAAGCGCCCGTTTAGCGCTACTTTCGGACTGGAGCGCTCCAAGTAATTAGCGGAAAATATGGGAGAGCATGTTGACTTATCGAAGGAAGAAGAGCCAAGTACACTATGGAACCTGGCGGAAGAGCCGGATTCAGATAACTATTTCAACGTTATCGACACTAATTTATTTTATTGGTTTCCTAGACAAAGAAAAAACCGAATCAAGCCCAGGGGCTAATCGGTTTTTTGTTTTTTATCCCATTACGAAAGTTGCTTTTATTCTTTTTAAGGCTTCTGGATCAATTCCCTCAAGTGATGCTGCCACCTGTTCTAAAGCCTCTTGATAATCATACTGTCTGAATGCTGTTTCTGCTTCACATAATCCTTTGGAAACAGAAGGATACTGGCTTTTATAACGATTTCCATATTGAATGGCTTTCTCAGCAAGCATAACATTTTCTAGCAGCTCAATCGTGGTATTAGCAAGTTTGTCAACAGTTAATACAGCCATTTCTAAGTACTGGTTTAGGGCAGAAATGTTAAGCGGTTTCTCTTCTAGCTGATATCTGACGTTTTGAATACTTTCATTTGTATCCTCTAACAAATACTTATAGTCTGAGGGCAATCCCGGGACATTACTTTTAGAAATAATCCGAACAGTCTCACCCACTCTTTTTGTTAATTCTTTCAACTGTTCTCTTGCTTCAAGCTCATCTTTCCTGAGTGCTTGAAGTGTAAGCTCAAAAGCTTGCTGCCCTTCACGGATAACATTGAGAGCATCTTTAATTTCACTCAATTCTTCGCCAATTACGGTTTGAGCAGTTTCGTTTATCTTTACTTTTTCATTTAGAATATCATAGTGTTTATAAATTGTTGAAAGTTCCTTTTCCAGAGTCCGTTGCATTTCAAAGTCACTTTCAGACAATTGGTAGCTTTCCTGAACATGAATGACTTCACTTGAAAGATGATTATTTTCTTCTTGGGCGGATAACAGGAGATCACTTGCAGCCTTTTCATTAGTCACTACAAAATGCTTGGCGTGAACTTCTTTTTCCAAGAGGTCAAATAGGATATCAATTCTTTCCTTTACCTCTTTAATTCCATCTTCAGCTTTTTCGATTTCTGTTGCTTCGATAAATACCAAGTTCTCCATAAGCTTTTCTTTCAAGCGCTCTGTTTCCTTCTCAACATTTATATGCTCCAAATAATATCCTTTTTCGGTCATTTCACGAAATCCTTCATTAATATCTGATAGCTGGTTTGGGAGCAGTGATTGGCATTCAATTAAAAACTGAGGAATCAAGTCCATATCGTTTTTAATAATCCCAAGCTTATTTTCAATCATTAAAACAACTTCACGGGCTTCAAGGTAATCACCGTTTTCTGTTTTATCATCAAATTCCTGGAATTTCTGTGCCACCACAAAAAGCTGCATCTCTAAAGATTTTTCTGCACTTCCAAAGCTATGTCGATGGGCAAGTAGCATTTTTTTTGATTCGCGATAGAGCTCTTTAAGCTGCTCAATTTCTCCACTGTTTTTTTCCTCACTGCCAACCAATTCATGTAATTCTTCTAATATATTTTTTATCTGATTGTCTGTTTCCTCTAATTTCATAAAAATATCCTTTTGAACCGCTTTGGCTTTTTGGAATCGGTACCGATCTATGTACTCTTCTGCATCAAAAAGCATTTCTTCTAAATCAGGAAGCTGTGCCGTAACAACATCGTCCCACTGATTCCGCCAACTTTCGAAGAGTTCTTCAGTTTGTCCTGTCATATTGAGGCGCTTCACTTTTGACAGTTCATCCAGGATTGGACGATTCATTATTTCGATTTTCCATGCTTCCAATCGATCCATTTCTTTAAAGTACTTTTTCCTTATTAAATATCCCACTACAAATAAGGCTAGGAATAGGATAAAAAATCCATAGATAAATTTCACTTGTGAACCCCCTATTTCGAACAACATTGATTCTATTTTACGTTTCATTGTGTCTATTTATAAAAATCAGAATTTATATCATTGAACTTCGATAAATGTCCAGCGCTTGCGCTTTTCTTTAAAAATCGCTTAATGTTTATTCAATGCTATTATGATACCATGTAACCGACAATTTTTGACTATTATTTTCAATATTTTTGTAAAAAGAAAACAAAAAAAATCAATTCGACAGGAAATGCAAAGAAATTATAGAAATTAGTCACTTTTTGGAGTTTGAGCGGTTGTTACATTAATAAGTATTTTCCGTGCAAATCAAAAAGCACTTTGTATAGATAGAGTGAAAAAACCTACCTTAGCAAGTGCTTAAAGTATAAATCATCTATTAGCTTAATGAAAAGCTGCCAAAGTCCCTATTTTATCTTTGCTTCTTTTTTCACTATTATTTCTGTAGATAGAATTTTATCTATCCATAAGTGAATATCTTTTAGATATTTTTGTTCAAAGAATGGTTCATTTGGAAAAACATACAAGACTTCCCTCATATAATGTGTATTCATAAATGGCATCATTAATAATCCCTTAAGTTGAATAATTAAATAGGGAATCGAATGGGGACGGAATTCATTCCATTCAAAACCTCTTTCAAATATCTTCTGGAAATAGTATTTTTCTTTAAGAGAATATGTTGACATGATTTCTCTGACAATTTGCGAATCCATGGACATTTCCCGATACACAAAACTGGTCAGTTGATTATTTTCACTTTGATAACGGAGTAAATCAGCCACTGTTCGCTTTAAACATTTCTTCGCACCCTTATCGATGAGTGCGTAGGCTTCTTCCATCCTGCTAATGTACTGTTCAAAAAAATGCATAAAGCAATATTCCAATAAGCCAGGTTTATTTTCGAAATGGTAGGCGATGGTCGCTGTATTCACTTTTGCCAAACTGGCAATGTCCCTAATTGACGTTCCTGAATACCCTTTTGAATTAAACAACATAATCGAGGCCTTAACAATTGCTTCTTTTGCATTTTTTTTCATGCATTCTCCCCCTTCCAGTACTCCCCATACATAATGATTCTTTGTATCATGACTGATTCCTTTATAAAAATATCGACAAAGTCTGCTCTTTTCCTTCATATTTTGCTAAAATAGAAACTAAAGTTTAAGAAAAAAAGGAGAAATAACATGTTTAACCTCGAAATGTACAGTGAGAGTCGTGAAAAAAATTATGAGCTTGTCAAAAAGCAATTGCAGGCACTTATTCACGACGAGAAAAACCAAATTGCAAATCTCAGTAATGCTACAGCCCTGTTAAACCAATTCCTGGATCGTATTAACTGGGTCGGTTTTTATTTACTGGATACTAACCAAGAACTAGTGTTAGGACCCTTTCAAGGTCTTCCTGCCTGCATTCGTATTCCTGTTGGCAAGGGCGTTTGTGGCCTTTCTGCCCTAAAAATGGAAACCATTCGTGTTGAAGACGTTAATCAATTTCCAGGCCACATCGCTTGCGATGCTGCCACACAATCAGAAATTGTTCTTCCACTTTTAAAAGGTGACCAATTAATTGGGGTATTGGATATAGATTCTCCCGAAAAAAATCGCTTTGATGAATTAGATCAACAAAAGCTCGAGGAATTTGTGGCAATTCTAATTCAAAATTTATAGATAGATGGAAGGGTGTCCGTAAGGGATGCACAACGTTTCTCTTCGTGTACATGTCTAACGCAAGCTTCTTAAGCCGCTATTGCATCGTTAAACGGACACTTTTCTCATCTATTCATATCTTTTCCAACGCCTGTTCCATATCTTCTTTTATGTCCTCCCATGCTTCAAGACCAACTGAAAGACGAAGCATTGTATCGTCAATCCCCATTCTTTTTCTTTCTATCTCTGGTACAACCGCATGGGTCATCGTTGATGGGTGCTGAATTAACGTTTCAGCATCGCCAAGACTAACAGCGATTTTTATCAATTGTAATTGATTCATAAACAATTGGGCTGTTTTTTTTGTTCCCTTAATTGAAAAAGAAATTAGCCCCCCAGGTCTTTTCATTTGTTTTTCCATAATTGAATAATCTGGGTGTTCAGGGTCACCTGGATAGTGAATGGATGCAATTTTTGGATGATTTTTCATGTATTTAAAAAGCTGATCAGCATTTTCACAATGTCGTTCCATGCGAACAGGTAAGGTTTTTATTCCTCTTAATAGTAACCACGCATCAAATGGGGAGATAATCCCACCTAAGTCTTTTTGGGTCGTTCGTGATACCTGTTGGATAAATTCCTTCTTTCCTATCATCAACCCTGCAATGACATCACCATGTCCGCAAATATATTTTGTTGCACTATGAATGACGACATCACAGCCAAGTGTGAGTGGCGTTTGTAAATAAGGCGTGCAAAATGTATTATCGACCACAACAGGAATTCCCTTTTCCTTAGCTATCCTTGCTACCATTTCTAAGTCGACAAGCTTCATGGTTGGATTAATCGGTGTTTCAATATAGATACATGCCGTATTTGGCAGAATTTCATTTTCTACGGTTTCCTTCGAATCCATCAATGAAAAGTCGTGTGTGATTTCATATTTATCCTTTAAAAGCCCCATCAGTCCAAATGTACAGCCATACACCCCTTGAGAACAAAGGATATGATCACCAGTTTTTGTTAAGGCTATTAATACAGCACTTACAGCTGCCATTCCTGAGGAAAAGGCTAAAGCGGCTTCGCCTTTTTCAAGCGTTGCTATCCTGTCTTCAAGTATTTTCACGGTTGGATTTCCCAATCGCGAATAAATAAACCCCTCTTCCTCCCCAGCAAACCTTCTTTCACCTTGTTCCGCACTTGTAAAGGTAAATGTAGATGTTTGATACAATGGGGGAACTAAACTTCCTTGATGTTCTTCCGTTTTATAGCCGGAATGAATAACTTCCGTTTCAAACCGCAACTGTTTTTTTTTCATTGTGATAGACCTCCTATTTGTAAACGCTTTCATTTATTATCATAGCATATGTTCAATGAATACATATCGATAAGGCACTCAGGTTAGAGTGCCCTCGTTTAAAGTTATCAGAACTTCTTGGGTAACGACCTTGTTCTTACCTGTAGTTTTGGCGTTATAAAGTGCTTCATCTGCTCGTTTAAATAAGCATTTATAGGAATCCTGGTGCTCTTTACTCCAATAAGAAACACCACATGACACTGTAATACAAGGGCCTGAGCATTTGGATACCTTTTCAACTAGTCTCTCAGCAATCGCCACTCCTCTGGCAAACGGGACCTGCGGGAGATATAAGGCCAGTTCTTCCCCACCCCAACGAGCACCAACATCATTCCCACGGATGTTAGATTTAATTATGTTAGCTACTTGAATAAGGACATCATCTCCAACTTGATGCCCATATGTATCATTTATTTCTTTAAAATCATCAAGGTCGAGTAAAATAAAGCACCCTTCTAAATCCTCTTTCATCGAGCATTGGATTCTTTCATCTAAATATTTACGAGTCTGGAGTTTCGTTAGATGATCTGTTATGATCACGCGCTCTAATTCCTCTCTTAGCATAGAATTGGTGAGTGCAAGCGAAGAATGATATACAAGTGACTGGAGTAATTGAAATGTTGCAAACGAGAAAAAATATGGTTTTTGATGCATGATGATTGTGAAACCTTTTAAATCCTCACTTTCTATCATAGGAATTGCAATAATGGAATGAAAGCTTGCTATCCTATTTTTTTCTTGCAGGTTAATATCGCCAATAAATAGTGAGTCATTTTCCTTTTGAATTTTTTCTTTTATTTTATCAATATAGATTTGAGCTTGATTTGTAAAGAAGTATGAAGTAGATCCAGGGAGTGTTTTTACTTTTTCTTGATTACCAGAAAGTAGAAAAAAACCAACTTCTTGCGCATCAAAGGATGATATTATTTGTTCTGACATATATGTCATCGTGTCAGCTAATCGTCGGTTGGAATTCAAACGATGTGATGTTTCATTAATTAATTGTAGATTGGAAATCTCCCTTCTTGACTGCTGATAAAGCTGTGCATTTTCAAAGGCACTGCCCGCCGCACCAGCCAACAACGTAATAAACTCCACTTCATTATTGGGGAATTCGGGGGTGTTTACTGCAATTACTTGCAAGACTCCGTAAACGCCCTGCTTTCCAATTAATGGCGCATAAATAATTGCATGCAAGGAATCCAAGCAAGTTTCAAATTGAATAGTACCCGATATATAAGCATTTATTGCCGTAATGTTTTCACTATCATATTCTAGGTCAATAATCGGAAGATCGCTATGTTTGTGGGTATCTTGTGAAAGAAGTAGGTTATAAGAAAAGTCAGGATAAATTTCTTTAAGTGATACGTTTAATTCACCCAGAAGGATATTCACATCTAGGACCGAATGAAGTCTTTCTGTTAGTTGTAATAATAGTTTATATCTATTTTTTTGCCAAAGTAACTCTCTCTCAAATTCTTCCATTCAATCATCACCTTAATTTAATTCCAAATATATACATCGTATCCTAATTATAGTCATTTTTGGTGTAGAAATGGTAGATTATTTTTGTATAATTTATTAATTTTTTTCTAATTATTATTTAAAGTAGAAGGATGTTTATTACTCTATTAGCGATTACTAACATATACTTGACATAAGAGGTATAAAAATTATATAATAGTCTTTGTGTAAAATATTGCAGCCTATGTGAACACTTTAATCGGCTCATTTTGTTCCTCACACGAAAAGCGGAAGGCGACGCTAACCGGCGTATGGACTTGCGCGCTTCGACTGAGATAAAGGAAACACGAAGAGCGTAAGCGATTCAGGTGTTGACTTATCGTAGGGAGAAGAGCGAAGTACAAACCCGATGGAGCCTGGAGTTGGACAATTCTCGAAGTCCTTCTAATTGTGATGGTGTATCTTGTAACCCTCAGCTGCTAGGGCGAAGGTGCATGAAAACAAAATGACTATCAAAGAATTTCATAACGGTTTTTATTTTACCAAAATAAAAACACGAAGGAGGAGTCATTCATGGCTCGTTATACTGGCTCTAGCTGGAAAATATCCCGTCGACTTGGAATCTCTCTAAGCGGCACAGGTAAAGAATTAGAAAAGCGTCCTTACGCTCCTGGACAACATGGTCCAAATCAACGAAAAAAGCTTTCTGAATATGGAATGCAATTACAAGAAAAACAGAAACTTCGTAATATCTACGGTGTTACTGAGCGTCAATTCCGTAATCTTTTTGACAAAGCTGGCAAAATGAGCGGTGTCCACGGTGAAAACTTCATGATTCTTCTTGAATCACGTCTTGATAATGTTGTTTACCGTTTAGGTCTTGCTCGTACTCGTCGTGCTTCTCGTCAATTAGTAAACCATGGTCATATCTTAGTTAACGGTTCACGTGTAGATATCCCTTCATACCGGTTATCAGTTGGCCAAACAATCAGCCTTCGTGAAAAATCAAGCAACCTTACCGTGGTGAAGGAAGCAATTGAAGTAAACAACTTCATTCCTGATTTCGTAACATTCGATGCTGATAAGTTAGAAGGTACTTTCACTCGCTTACCAGAGCGTTCTGAGCTACCTGCTGAAATTAATGAGACACTTATCGTTGAGTTCTACTCACGTTCATAACAGTGAAAGTCCCCACACCAATCTTGGCTGGGGACTTTTTTTGTGTTTAATTTGTTATTTTTTTTGTAGGGGGATGCTAAAAAATAAGCTCAAGCGAGTAAGACACTTTTTGAATCTATCTTTTATTAGCCCAATAAATTGCTTTTCGATAAATAAAGGCTACTACTATATAGATTCCCACTACGATTGCTACGGTCCAAAGTCTTTCTGCTAAAAATCCATCGGCAAAAAAAACAGGACCGACTCCGAAAAATGTGACCAGCGCTAGGAGAATGATAAATAGGACGTGGATTAAAACCTTCATTAACAAAACCCCCATCTGTACTTCTATATTAGACGCTCAAATTTAATTGGTCGTTACAAAATTATCCACCGCTTTTTTCAGCAGAACGGACTATGAGTGTCGACTCATAGTCCTGTCTATTTCCCCTAAAACATAATTACTGTGTATTTCTTTTTGCCTCTTCTTATAATCGTAAACTCCCCTTCAATTCGATCACTTTCTTGAAGGGAATAGAATGCATCTGTGACTTTCTCTCCGTTGATTACGATTGCGCCATTTAATATATCCTCACGCGCCTGACGTTTTGAAGGAGAAATATTCGCTGCAACTAATAGGTCAACAAGGTTACTGTCTGTTTCAGCATGTCCGTTAAAGGATGGAACGTCTTTAAATCCTTGTTTGATTTCAGCTGCCGTAAGACTCTTCACATCACCGCTAAATAAAGCATGCGATATTTTTTTAGCCTGCACCAAAGATTCTTCACCATGGATGTGGCGAGTCATTTCTTCAGCTAAAACCTTTTGGGCCCTGCGTTGATGAGGCTCTTCCTGGACAGCTTTTTCTAAAAGGTTAATTTCCTCGTGAGAAAGGAATGTGAAAATCTTTAAGTATCTGACGACATCCGCATCAGATGTGTTAATCCAGAACTGATAGAACTCGTAGGGAGTCGTTTTTTCTGGGTCTAACCAAACTGACCCGCTTTCGGATTTTCCGAATTTTGTACCATCTGCTTTTGTGACAAGTGGAATTGTTAACCCAAATGCTTTCGATCCTTCCGGCTGGATTTTGCGGATTAATTCCAATCCAGTGGTAATGTTTCCCCATTGGTCACTGCCACCGATTTGCAATGAACAGTTGTGATGCTTATACAAATAATGAAAATCCATTGCCTGAAGGATGGTATACGTAAATTCAGTAAACGAAATACCGGTTTCAAGGCGCGAGGAGATTGTATCCTTTGCTAGCATGTAATTCACACCGATATGCTTACCGATATCGCGTAAAAAAGTTACCACATCCATCGAACCGGCCCAATCATAGTTGTTTACCATGAGAGCACCATTTTGGCCGCCAAATTCAAATATCGTCTCTAGCTGCTTTTTGATACCTGCTACATTTTCTTGAACCGTCTCCAAGGTTAACAGCTTTCGCTCATCACTTTTTCCACTAGGATCACCAATAAGACCTGTTGCCCCTCCCACTAAAACGATAGGACGATGTCCATGTAGCTGAAATCTTCTTAGTGTTAAAAAAGGGAGTAAGTGTCCGATGTGCATACTATCTGCTGTCGGATCGACTCCACAATAAAGGGAAATACTATCCTTGCTTAATACCTCTGTTAAACCTTCTTCATCTGTTTGTTGGTAGACGATTCCTCGCCAAGCTAAATCTTTTAATAAATCCATTACAAATCCCTCCATCATTAATTAATATAAAAATAAAAACGCCCCTGCAAATATGCAGGGACGTAAAAATTACGCGGTACCACCCAGCTTGAGGAAAATCCTCCAACTTAAATAAACTAACGGTTAAGACCGTTCTCTGTTACAATACTTATTTTCACAGAGAAAGCTCGAGGATGTAATTCATTCTTCTATATGTATCAGCTTTCACCAGCGCTGACTCTCTACTAACAGGGATAGAAGAACTACAGTTGGTTCCCTTCAAGGCTTTTAATATTAAATTAACTATAGCTTTTTTTACCACATTTCACTCAACCTGTCAAACATCGATCAGGAATTTTAGAAAGTTGTAGAAAATTGTCAGTTTTCATACCTATCATATGCTATAATGTATGTGATTTTAGATGAGGTGATTTTTGTAAATGGATGAAAAATTACAAGCATGGGTGGATAAAGCAATAACCAAGGCAAAATCAGTACTTAACTTAATTACCCATAAAAAAACGGTAAAAAGTGCACGAATCACATATCAAGTAGTATGGAACCTATTACTTCTTGTATTGACCGTAGTCATTCTTGGAGGATCATTTGCAACAGGTGTTGGTGCAGGTTATTTTGCCTCTCTTGTGAAGGATGAACCCGTTCGCTCGTACGACAGTATGAAAAAGGATATTTATAATTATACCGAAACATCTGACTTATATTTTGCTGATAATGTTTATCTTGGTAAGATTCGTTCAGACCTTGAACGGGATGAAGTAAAGTTGGATGAAGTATCTATTGATTTGATCAATGCTGTTGTCGCAACCGAAGATGAATATTTTTATGAGCATAAAGGGAAAATAAACGGTGGATTATTACCATCGCCATCTGGGCA
>JAIMAD010000058.1 GCA_023512145.1 Bacillus sp. (in: firmicutes)
AAAAAGCACATGGTCCACATGGATTACTAGCAGGGACGACTGGTTCTGGTAAGAGTGAATTTTTACAGACGTATATATTATCGCTTGCAGTTAATTTCCATCCACATGAAGTTGCCTTTCTTTTAATTGATTATAAAGGTGGAGGAATGGCGCAACCGTTTAAGCATATTCCTCATTTGTTGGGAACAATTACGAACATTGAAGGCAGTAAAAACTTCAGTATGAGGGCACTTGCTTCTATTAATAGTGAATTGAAACGTAGACAGCGGTTGTTTGACCAATACGTTGTTACGCATATCGATGATTACACTACACTGTATAAAGAAGGAAAGGCTGCAGAGCCACTACCTCACCTATTTTTGATATCGGATGAATTCGCAGAGTTAAAGAGTGAGGAACCGGAATTTATACGTGAGTTAGTTAGTACTGCTCGTATTGGCCGTAGCCTTGGAGTTCACCTTATTTTAGCAACGCAAAAACCAGGTGGTATTATCGATGAGCAAATTTGGAGTAACGCCCGTTTCCGGGTTGCACTAAAAGTTCAAGATGCCTCGGATAGTAAAGAAATTTTGAAAAACGGCGATGCTGCTACGATTACCGTTACTGGTCGGGGTTATCTACAAGTCGGGAATAATGAGGTGTATGAATTATTCCAGTCTGCTTGGAGTGGGGCACCTTATATGGAAGAAATACTTGAAGGGGAAGATGAAGTGGCGATTGTCACAGATCTTGGACTACAGCCTCTTTCAGGAATAGATACAAAACTGACGAAAAAGACTAAAGGCATAACGCAAATGGAAGCTATAACGGCTAAAATTGCACAAACTCAAGCGGAACTTTCCATTAAAAAACTGGCAAGTCCATGGTTACCGCCACTAGATTTAAGAATTGAGCATGTCGAGTATTCTTTTGAACGTCCAAATGTATTCCCAATTGGAATGATTGATGAGCCGGAAAAACAAAGTCAGACGCCAATTGTTTATGATTGGAAGAGAGATGGAAACCTAGGAGTTTTTGGTTCATCAGGATATGGCAAGTCATCTACATTACTCACAGTGTTGCTTGGCTTAAGCAGTCACTTGACACCAAGTGAAGCTCATTTCTACATTTTTGATTATGGTAATGGCTCATTACTCCCGCTTAAACAGCTTCCACATACAGCCGATTACTTTACATTAGATGAATCGTTAAAACGAGAGAAACTTGTTAAATTAATCAAGGATGAAATTTCGAAAAGAAAAGTTTCCTTCCAACAAGCGGAAGTAAGCAATATTAATATGTACAATGAGTTATCCAGTCACAAGTTACCTCGTATTTATATCGTTGTAGATAATTACGATATCGTTAGGGAAGAAATGGAAGAACTCGAACTACAACTAATCCAATTTGGACGAGATGGCCAGTCCCTTGGGATTTACTTGTTTATAGCAGCTACTAGAGTGCAATCGGTTAGGCAGTCACTTATGAATAATCTTAGAACAAAAGTAGTTCATTATTTAATGGATTCAACGGAAGCATTTACAGTTATTGGACGTGTTCCATTTGATCTGGAACCGTTCCCTGGAAGAGCCATCTTGAAGAAAGAGGAAGCAAGTTTCACACAAATTTTCCTTCCTGCTCCAGGTGAAGATGATTTTGATGTATTAGAGTCTATTAAAATGAAAGTGAAATCACTTAATGCGCAGTTTACAGGATCAGAAAATCCTCTGCCAATACCGATGTTGCCGTTCGAGTTAACTTCGGATGGGTTGACGACTTATATAGATAATGAAAATGAGAATGGTGTAGTTGCAATCGGGTTGGATGAAGAAATAGTTCGCCCAGTAGCAATCGATTTCCGTAAAAACAAACATCTATTATTAATAGGTCAAGCACAGCGTGGGAAAACAAATACGTTGAAATGGATCCTCCATTCACTTGAGCAACAAGAAACTGGATTTATCGGTATTTTTGATTCATACGACCGAGGGTTATCCATGTTTTCGGAAAATGAGCAAATTGATTATTTAGAAACGAAGGAATTTCTCATAGAATGGATCACGCATAAAGAGAAGTTCTATGAGCGAGTAGAAAAAGAATATCTTGAAAATGTCCAACAAGGAAATGGAAAAGTAGATTTAATTCCTAGTTATTTCATCATTGACGGTTATACGAGATTTTTACAAGTAGCAGATACAGGTATACAAGATCGACTCTCAAAATTAATGAAGAGATATTCCCATTTAGGATTTAATGTAATCGTCTCCGGAAATAACGCGGAGATGACGAAAGGCTATGATGTATTTACAAATGAATTGAAACTAGTTCGACAAGCGTTAATTTTCATGAAAAAATCAGAACAAACATTATATACAGTGGCTTATGAGCGAAAAGAGGCAGAGCTACCTATTGGATTTGCCCATTATATTTTGAACGGAAATGTAAATAAAATTCAAATTCCATTAACTGTAATTGAAAGTGAAATTGAGATTGAGATTGAGAGGAAGATCACGCAATGAAGACGAACAAAAATATGAAATTGCTGAAAATAGGAGCAGGTATATTATGTATCATAGCCATTCCGATTCTATTTTTTCAGCTCCTAGGGGTTAATATCCTAGATTTAAATAATACGAACAAACGAATTATCGCGGTCGTGAATGAAGATATGGGTTTATCCAAAGATGATGTGAATGTACAAATGGGACAAGAAATTGTTCCCATTTTGGAAAAAGACTCACCTTATGATTGGGAAGTTATTAGCCGGGGTTCAGCGCTCAATGGGTTAAAATCCAATCAGTATGAAGCAATTGTATACATTCCTACCAACTTCTCAGAAGATGTTATGTCTTATGATGAAGCAAATCCCAAAAAAGCAGAGTTTTCTTATCAAGTTCAAGATCAGAAAACAGGCACTCGAAAAGATGAAGTGATTGATGAGGTAAACGCAGCTTCCAATCGAGTAAACGATAAAGTTTCTACACTTTACTGGAGCTATGTAGCACAGGAAATGAATCATATTAAAAAAGAATTCACGAATATAATTGGGAAAGAAACGGAATTCTTATCTGCCATGTCAGGTTACTACAAACCAGAGTCTGAAACATTAGCAGCCAATATCAACAATCAGAAAGAACAGATAGAAGGACTACGCTCCATAATTGGGGATGCAAATAACTCCCATAACGTACGTATTGAAAACGCGGAAACTTTTGAACTGCAAATGGGTGGGTTCGTTACATATGTCCAAGAATACAAAGGATTTCAAGAAAAGCAAAAAGAAATCTTGCAGCAAGTTCAAGATGAAAGTTTAGCGAAGATTCACGCTGCTGCGGCAACACAAACGGAGCAATTTAATCAGTCGGTTCAGGCACTAGAAGAAAACAATGAAAAGCTGAATAGTGAAATTCAGAAAGTAAATGCAACCATTGATGAGAACCAACAGAAATTCAATACACTATCTGAAATGCGTAAAAGTGAAGTTGATCGCCAACTATCAGATCTTCAAGGTGTACAAGGAACTGCGATCGATCGCTACAATAATTCCATTTTATCTAATTTAGAAAAAGTAATTTCAGCTGGAAAAGGTGGAGAAACAGTGGTTGGACCAATTTATCCAATAGCTGATTTGGATCAATTAAATGCAACAAAAACTGAAATGGATCAAAAAGCAGCTGGAAAAGTGGCGACAGTATTACCAGGTCTTGCGGATGAACGAGCAAGGGTAGACGGAATTTTAGCGGCTTTATCTACGATGAAAGAAAAAGTTGCAGAAACAGATCCTACGTCGACTTTTATTACCGAAATAACACAACTTGAAACAGATTTAGCATCAGTAAATAGCGTAATTTCGGAAAAAGAAACGACATGGAGCGGTGCAAATCAACAAGGAACTGATGATTATGTAAAAGCAGCAGCTGACTATGGAGACTTAGTGGAGGAGTATAATTCGCTCAATGGGGAATATAATTCGATACAAACTATTCTAAATTCAAGCCCAGCTGAAACAGCACAGATCGCCCTTCAGATTAAACAAAAAGAATTATCATTACTCAAAAATGAAGGATTATCTGATGCTCAGCGAAGTAGATTAAATGAGATATTTGCTACAGGTGCTGCTAGTACAAAAACAAGTTCTCTTCTTTCATACTATGCAACACTAGAACAATTCGAGTTCACGCTTAATGAGAGTGCAATTGGCTCCCATAAAGATGCTATTTTGAAGGATGATATTTTAACCGTTTTATTAAAAAATGTAGTTGAATTGAATGAGGTAGAACTGGAAGGCTGGAATACAGTAAGTGAAGGATTACCTGAAACTCAGTTAGGTATGAGCGATTTAAGTACGACGTTTGCAGCTATTATATCTGGTTATGAAGAAACAGTCGAAGAACAGCATACTACATTATTATCAGAATTAGATTCAATTGATCAACAAGCAAATCTGTTACTAGCACTAATTCAAACACCTGACTCTATGCTTACTTCTGGTGAGCCTGTGCAAACAACAACTGAAGGTGAAGTAACTGCTGGTCAACAAAATGTAAGTCAGCAACTTCTCACATTAAGTGACATGATGCAATCATTATCTAAGAAACAAAGTGGTATTGTGAATTACGCAACTGATTTAACAGTAAAAGCATATGATATAAAAGATACTTCCAACCAATTTAGTACTACGTGGGAAACAAATGTAGAACAGATGTCTGAGTTTGACACGGATATTCAAGGTTTTCTTGCGAACACATATGTTGATGGACAAGAAAATGGATATGCCTTTAATTACTTCGTAAATCCTTTACAAGTAAAAGGTGAATCTACTATGACAGAAGAAGTGAAAAAAGTTCCACCAGTTATTCTATTCATCATTTTATTAATTAGTAGTCTATTAATCGGATTCTTTACTTATCGCATTAAAGAAGGATCTATTGTCTTACGATTAGCATTAACGGGTATCTTATCTTTATTAGTAGGGTTAATCATAAGTCTATACAGTATTAATATGTATGTGCTAAATGATCAAAGAGCAATTGAATGGACTATTTTCACAATTTTATTATTATTAGCAAGTGCAGCAGTAATTCGTGCAGCACTAGAATTTGGACAGTCATTTGGATGGGTTGCAAGTGTTGCGCTTATGTGTTTATTCATTAGTCCATTACTAATTTTAGCAGTGCCAGAAATAAATATTCCGGATATTTTATCAACTGTTTATATGTCGATAAAATATGAACCTGAAACTAGTTTCGTAGGGGTAGCAGTTATTACAGCTGTGATCGCCATCGTGATGCTTGTAATTTCTTACTTTATAACGAAAAAAAATGAAGCACAACCGGTTGAACAGGCTCATGAGAACTAACAAAATAATAATTCTAATTTTTATGTTGCTACCTACTTTCTCAGTTGGTGGATTTACAGCATTAGCAGAAACTGAAGTATCACCAGTCAACCTTGCACCACTCGAATACGAAAAGTTGAAATTCGAAAAGAATACGGATTATTTACATGATGATCAAAAAACGGAAATGAAAAATACCATTCCTACAAAACAATTTGATATTTACTTTGATGGAAGAATGCAACTTTCGGATAGAGGTGATACGTCCTTTCTTTTTCAAACGTCCGCTCGTGGAGAGAAAAGTACGGTTGAGGTAAAAACATCTGAATTACAACTTTTTTCTTTTGAAGGGAAAAGGGAGAACGAAGCAATTCCTGTAACTATTATAGAAGAAGAAAGCTCTGGAAACATGACTCGAACGCTGATTTTAATAGGGGTTATTGCGGTAAGCATTATCCTCTTGTTTACGCTATTTTTACCTAAGCTAGTCAATACATCTGAGGTTAATAGTACAAAGACAACTATAGGATAGATGATGAAGGAAGGGTGAACGAAGTTGCTCGGATATTATTATGGACAACTGTACAAAAAGCAAGATGAAGTAAGACGTCTAAATGCATGTAATACTTCTTTAACAGGAAAGCAATCTCAATTTAATGATAATGAATATCAGTGTACGGAGCCGGAATTAAGTGCCTCAACATGGCAGGGTTCACTTGCCATTAGTTTTGATGACATTCGTGAAACGGGAATTCATACTTCTTATATAGAAATAGCTGGTTCTCAATTCACATCTGTTTATACTGCAATTTCTGACAAACTCACATCGCTTAATACAGAAATTGAGTCTTTTCAACGAATAATTGAGAGTTTAGAAGAGGAAGCAAGGGAAAAAGCAAAGGCTGAAAAATAGGTTAGGGGGAAGCATTTTTATGTCAAATGAAGTGAAAATAGTGTATGAAGATGTGGAGAATCAGCTGGGGGACATGAAAACAGCTGGTAATTCACTCAAGCCTACTGCTGAAGCACCCATTACTGGAAATACGTTAGATGTTGTAACTAAGTTGACTGAACTTTCGACTTTACTAGAAACGCTATTAACAAGATATCGAATAGTACTTAATGCAAATATTACAACGGCGACAAACTCTGTTACATTCATGAAAGAAACAGATGAAAATATTTCAACTGCAATGCAATGCGTTGCTCCAGGATCGAAGGTGAAACAATGAAAGTATTAGATGTAACGCCATTTCAAGAAGGAATACAGCGCAACATTACGATGCTTAGTCGCCTCGAGGGCGAAATGAAAGCGATAGAAACAGCCGTTAGTGGACTTGTTTCTATGGAAGCTTCCTTTAGCGGTCAAGGTGCAAATGCTATTCGGACCTTTTATAATGATTGTCATTTGCCGTTACTACAGTTTTTTGCAACTTTCAAACCTGCATTTGAAAGTACACTCACTAGTATGAAATCTGCACTAGATTCATTAGAACCAAATGCAAATGGCTATATTAAACAAACTTTTTTAGAGGGTGAAGTAGTTACTGGGTTAACGGATATTTCAAAAACAACTACAACTTTTACAACGGAAACAAATGATATTATTGCTCAAGTTTCTGATATCGTGGTATTACCACAACTAGATGATACTGATTTACAAGATGGAGTTACCAGTGCAAAAAAGAAAAGTGAAACAACAGTTACGGATTTGGGTGAATTCGATTCAACCCAAACATCTGAGTTAACGACTATTGAAAATGATTTACAAATGATGCAGTTGTGGCTAAATGAACTAGAAGGCTTGATGAATGATGGGTTAACGGGTACTGAATTCCCAACAAACTTGTGGGCTCAGTATATAGAGACTCATCCTATGAAAACTACGCTAGAAGCTAGAACACCAGAAGTATGTGTGGTTGAAGATGGACTAGAGACAGAAGAAGTGTATGCACCAAATCCAACATTAGAAAATCTTTCTGAATCAGTCTCTGCCACCGATACAATAACAAACAATGTATTTACTAATGGTGTGTCAAGTTTTAAAATGTTTATGGCTGGTTTAAATGATGGGTTGACCACATCTAAACACCTTACTTCAGATGGAACATATTCGTATCGTATTAATGCAACTGGTCAAGCAATGGCTGCTTTAGGTGTTTCGTCTACTTTAAATCAGGGTGGAATATTGAAGTATGCATCTCAAAAGACGGGGCAAACTGGCTGGTCAAGTTTAGGTAATGCTGCATTGAAAAAACATCCAAATTTGGCTTTTTGGAATGATGGTTCAACTGCTGCCCAAAAGGCTAAGGTGATAGGGACTGCTACAGTGAAAGGGACCGGGAAAGCCTTCACGGATCTTGTTGATGTGAAAGGTATAGTTACAAGTGGTCCTTTAAAAGGAGCAGGGAAAGCACTTGGGCCTTTAGGAGCTGGATTGAATTATTATGGTAACTATTCAACTGCAAAAGTGGAAGGGTTAAGTGATGGGGAAGCACATGGACGTGCAGCTGTAGATACGGCAATCGATGTTGCTGTTGGTGGTGCAGTTCAAACTGCATTCACAGTTGGATTCACAGCTATCATTCCTATACCTGGAGTTGGTACAGCAGTCGGTATTGGCTTTGGAATACTCGCAAACGTTGCATTAAATACTAAAATTAGAGACTCAGACAAGTCAGTGATGGATCATATAAAAGGATGGTTCCATTAATGAAGAAAGAAGTGTGGATACATTGAATTTTAAAGAAGAAGATTTTGAAGTACTTAGAGGACCTCTAGAATCCGGCAGACAAAGCCCATCAAATTTAGGTTTTGTTCTAATACTAAGTATATTTTTGCAAGCAATGCTCTTTGCCCTAGTATATTTTATGGCATCTGCTACTACTATTTACCCGTATAAAGATGAAATTCTAAAAGTACATTTTTGGCTAACTCTTATACTTATTGTATTTAGTTTCCTCTATGCCATCCCCGCCGTTTATAATAGAAGTGGGAAAATACAGTATTTTATTTCAATCCTTGTAACTCAAAATATGTCTTCTATTCCATTTCTAATTATGGCATTATTTTTAATAGGACAAGATGGAGAAGGCATAATCACAACTCCAGAATCGCTTCTTAATTTAACTTATATTCTATTTTTCATAGGTTTTCTTGTTTTTGTAGCTACTTGTATTCGTTTCTATATTTTGTTGCGTAATGGCCATTATAGAAAAGGCTCAAAAAAAGGAGAGTTGAGAGGTAAATTTGAAATAACTTCTTATATCCCACCAGCTATCATTGCAGGAGTAGGGATGGTTTTTATCATCCAATACATCGCTCGAAATTCAGCAATTGATAATTTAAATGAGATGATCCTTATAGTTGGTGGGATTTTTGGTTTTTTTGTAATGCTCTTTATATTACCAGAGCAATTAGTGATTTTGTATTGCAAGTTAAGATATAAGACCTTTAATTTTAATATTCGTGGATATTTGAATAGTAAGGATTAATTAACAGGAAAGGGTGCTTTCATTGCTCGAAAGATTAAAGGAAGAAGATTTCGAAGTATTAAAAGGGCCACTTGAATCAGGAAGACAGGGACCACCGTCTTTGGGTGGTACATTATTTTTGGCCATATTCTTACAGGCATTATTATTTTCACTTGAGTACTGGTAATAACTATTTGAAAAGGTGGGGTTAAGATGGCGATTGAGATACATTCATTAATTTTTGATAATGTAATAACTTATGAGATAGAGGAAAAGAAAGAGAACTGGCAAGAGGCAATATTTATGTTGGAAGATTTTGCACTTAATAAAGATGTTTATAAAAATGGTCCCATCTTGTTTTCATTTGAGCAAAGCTTAGATGATATTGCTTCGGGCCACTTTACATATTTTATGCCAATAAGTGGTCCAGTTGGTTTGGAGGAAGGGATTGGCTTCTCTTTTCGTGATCAACTATTCATTCCAAATGCATTGGAATTACGACAAGCAGAACAAGAATTAGATTTTAATGCTGCTTATGAAAAAGTGAAGTCATATGCAGTAGAACATACAATCGAATTAGATGATACGTATTACTGCGTATTATTAGAAGTATACGGAGATTATATGATTGATTTATATGTGCCAATAAAAACAAAGGTCGATCAATTATGATAGTGGAAAATCATCGAATAACTTATCGAAATGTTGCATCGAAACTGTATAATTTTTTACCAGTGGAAATAGACATAGCGTTAACAGATTTCAACACTATTTTAAATAACCATGGATACCATGGGGTTGGTCCCATATTTTTCTCCATACTAAGTGATCCCACTGCCGAAGTAATGACTGCTCAACTATTTCTTCCTATTAAAGAAGATCTTTTTACTATTTCGAAAGAAGAAGAAATTGAATTCAGTAGCTACTTTCATGTCAATCAACTCATAATGACAAGAATAAAGGGTAATTATGAAGAAGAATCTCAAATGAAGTATTGGGAGCTTAGTCAGTATATGGGTAAGAAAGAAATGATACAAAAAACACCTGTCTTTGTTGAGTACAAAAAATCCCATGCAGGCGACACATATGTAGAGATGAGTGTTGGAGTGTTGTAGGAATTAGATAGATGAAATGGAGTGCTTATAGATTAATAAAAGTAAATTAGATTTTATAACTACTTCATATTTAAGATTTCAAACACCACAAGAACTAAACACATCGACGCTGCATCGTTAAGATATTTATAATGAATTTCAGCAGTCCATTCGGAGAATTTAAAGGTTTTTCTAAAACTGATTTCGGTAATATAAGCTGTATGAATAATTACTTCACTAATAAGCACTCTAGGAATAGCTGAGTAGGTATTTTTAATTAAAAATTATCCTGAAGAGAAAAAAATCAACAAGTAATGTTAACGAATGTTCATTAACCCACCAACATCCAACGTGTTGCCACATACACTTGGCATATATTGAGGCTGTGTGTTGATAGAGAAAAAGTAGCAGTATATCAAGGGATTTGAAGATTTTTAGGTAAATAATGAAGTGTGTTTTATGTTCCCTCAGACTAAAAAGTTTGAGGGAATTTTACTCAAGGGGGTTGTTCTTTTACGCCGAACTATGGACATTGAGTATTTGTTTGGTTCTGCATATTTGTTTAGAATAAAAAAATGAAAGTTTATCTCCTTATTACTGCAAAAAGGTTTATGGAACTGTTCAAAACAGCAAGACCATAGCCTATTGATATACCAAAAGGAAGGATTTTTAACCCTCCATTACATTGTTTGAACTATATCAGCTCGCTAAAAAGTTGTTCTCATTTGCTTTATTAAAGGATGTACCTTGCATCGGGTTAGTGTCTTTAAGGTTTACTTCTTTGAAAATTGAATTCTTTCTACTTTAATTATAACATTTAAAAAATTGCAAATATAGACTATTTGTTCTCATTTGCCACAGCTATAATGTAATGGTACGGTTAATGCGATTTGATGGAGGGGTATTATTATGGAATCCAAGGGAATCACCCTCGTCAGATTTCCTATTTTATTAATCAAAGTATTTTTGAATTTACTTATTTATAAACCTCTAAAAAATTTTTGACGGGGTATATAGAATATTAGCAAAGGTACATTATAGATAGCTAGTACAATACTCCTGTAAATCGTTTTATCACAAAGAATGTCATCTAAATTATCTAATAAGTAATTTAAAAGGGAGGCTACATATGAGTTCATATTTGTTTGATTTTCAGGATATTGACAAAACAAACCTCATGATTGTTGGGGGTAAAGGGGCGAACCTTGGCGAACTTTCCAAGATTGAAGGAATACGTGTACCTGATGGCTTTTGTATTTCTACTGAAGCCTTTAAAAGAATTCTTGGGGAACCGTCGTCGATTAACGAATTACTTGATCAGTTATCGCTTCTAAAGGTTGAAGACCGGGATAAAATCGGTGAACTTAGCGGTGAGATTCGCAAAATCATCGAAGAGATAGCCATCCCAGAAGACATTAGTGAAGAGATCACCCGCCTTCTCTCCAGGCTTGGAGAAAAGAGTGCCTATGCAGTACGATCTAGCGCAACTGCAGAGGATTTACCGACGGCCTCCTTTGCAGGGCAGCAAGATACGTATCTGAACATTATCGGAAAGAAGGAAATCCTAAAGCATATCAGCAAGTGCTGGGCATCGCTATTTACCGAGAGGGCAGTAATTTACCGCCTTCAAAACGGCTTCGACCACCGGAAAGTCTACCTGTCTGTGGTTGTTCAGAAGATGGTCTTCCCGCAGGCGGCAGGAATTTTGTTTACTGCTGATCCCGTCACTTCTAATAGGAAGGTGTTATCCATTGATGCCAGCTTCGGACTTGGTGAGGCTGTGGTCTCCGGCCTGGTGAATGCTGATAACTACAAAGTGCGTAACGGCAAGGTTATCGATAAGAAGATAGCCACGAAAAAGCTGGCAATTTATGCCTTAAAAGATGGTGGTACGGAAAGACAGGAGATTGAGACTGAGCAGCAGAATAAGCAAGCGCTGACAGATGAGCAGATTTTGCAACTTGAGCGCATGGGTAGAAAGATCGAAGAATATTTCGGTTATCCCCAGGACATCGAATGGTGTTTGGTTGATGATACATTTTATATTGTTCAGAGTCGGCCAATCACTACTCTATACCCGATCCCAGAAGCGAATGATGAAGAAAATCACGTTTACTTATCTGTTGGTCATCAACAAATGATGACCGATCCCATGAAACCATTGGGAATGTCGATATACCTGTTAACAGCTTTTGGACAGAGGTTTAAAGCTGGTGGTAGGTTGTTTGTTGATATCACAAAAATGCTGGCTTCACTTGATACCAGAAAAACGTTATTACATGGCATGGGACAACACGATCCGCTCACAGAAGACGCAATCATTAACATAATCGAACGAGGAGATTTTATTAAAGATTTGCCAAATAATAAGCAAGAACAGCGGTCCGGTAAAAGCAATAAAAATGAGTCATCTGCGGATTCTCAAACACAAATTGAAAACAACCCAACAATCGTTTCTGATTTGATAAAGAGTAGTCAATCATCGATAGCAGAGCTAAAACAAAACATCCAAACAAAATCAGGATCAGCTTTATTTGATTTTATTCTCGAAGATATCCAAGAATTAAAGAGGATTTTATTTGACCCACAAAGTACAGCTGTATTCACGGCTGCTATAAATGCTTCATCATGGATTAATGAAAAAATGAACGAGTGGTTGGGTGAAAAAAACGCAGCAGATATGCTTTCTCAATCTGCACCAAATAATATTACATCGGAAATGGGTCTGGCGCTATTGGATGTCGCGGATGTGATTCGTCCTTATCCAGAAGTCATTGCTTATTTACAAGATGTAAAAGATGCTAGCTTTTTGGAGAATCTGGTTAAGTTTGAGGGTGGGCGTGTTACCCAAGATGCAATAATGGCTTATCTTAACAACTACGGAATGCGATGTGTCGGAGAAATCGATATAACTAAACCCCGCTTCAGCGAAAAACCAGCTACCCTTGTCCCCATGATTCTTAGTAATATCAAAAACTTTGAGCCCAATGCCAGCCATCGGAAATTTGAGCAAGGTCTTCGTGTTGCTTTGAAAAAAGAACAAGAGTTATTAGATCGATTGAAGAGATTACCGGATGGTGAACAAAAAGCCAAAGAAACAAAACGAATGATTGATCTAATCCGAAATTTCATCGGTTACCGTGAATACCCAAAATACGGCATGGTTAATCGTTACTTCGTTTATAAGCAGGCATTACTGAAAGAAGTCGAACAACTCGTACAGACAGGAGTTATTCATGAAAAAGAAGATATATACTATCTCACTTTTGAAGAACTTCTTGATGTCGTACGCACAAATAAACTGGATTACCAGATCGTCAGCAAACGAATAGACGAGTATAAATTATATGAAAAACTAACACCCCCACGTGTTATCACGTCTGATGGTGAAATCATTGCAGGTGAGTACAAACGAGAAAATCTCCCAGCGGAAGCGATTGTGGGTCTACCTGTTTCTTCTGGAGTTATAGAGGGACGAGCACGTATCATCTTAAACATGGAAGATGCTGATCTAGATGAAGGAGATATATTAGTCACCTCCTTTACTGACCCTAGCTGGACACCATTATTTGTTGCCATAAAAGGTCTAGTTACCGAAGTTGGTGGACTGATGACCCATGGAGCCGTTATCGCACGTGAATATGGCTTACCAGCAGTTGTCGGAGTAGAAAATGCTACCAAACTGATAAAAGATGGGCAACGAATTCGCGTGCATGGAACAGAAGGTTATGTTGAAATCCTATAACTTCTTCTGGGGAGTTAAGTAAAAGATGAAAGCTAGGAATGCGGCCGAATCAGGGTCGCTTTCTTAGAAGGAAAAAATAAGTAAAGACGTAAAAGGGGTTAAAGCGATACGTACTTAGGGTCACGCACCTATTATTAGGCATCTATTAAAATTACCGAAAAAAGACTAGAGAAGAACTTTTTTAATTGAAATGGTGTTTTCGCGTAATTGTAGAAGACTTTGAGTAGAGACAAAAATATTATGAAACGCAGTGTCCCAGCCAAATCGAGCAAATGAAATTTATGACTCGATAGGGGTTAAGCTCGCACGAGGCTGAGGCATGGATGATTGCGAGGTTTTCATGATTATCAGATAAGGAGGAATAGAAGAGATGGAAAATGAAAAATGTGACCTGATCCATCCTAACGGTGTTAAAGAAAAGAATTTGGAAGTAATTGACGGATACACGATCAAATACCATGCGAATGGGACCACCGTCTGGTCTAAAGGTAAGATGGGAGATGATCAGCCCGAAGGTTATTGGGAATGGTACCGACTGGATGGTACGATTAAACGTTCAGGGTATTTTGAAAAGGGAGAACCCATCGGTGAGTGGATTACGTACGATAATAAGGGAGAAAAGTATAAGACAACCCAACGGAACAAGAAAGAACAGTAGGGTGGATCAAGTTGATCAGTGAGACC
>JAIMAD010000590.1 GCA_023512145.1 Bacillus sp. (in: firmicutes)
AAGAAGAAGCCAAAGCGAAGGCATAATCAGAAGCCAAAGCGAAGGCAGAAGCAGAAGCCAAAGCAAAGGTAGAAGCAGAAGCCAAAGCGAAGGCAGAAGCAGAAGCCAAAGCAGCTGCAGTTGCATCTTCAAGTGGAGGATCAGAGCTCTTTGCCAATTGTACTGAACTAAGAAAGAAATATCCAAATGGCGTAGCTTCTGATCATCCAGCCTATCAATCTAAAATGGATAGAGATAAAGATAATTTTGCTTGTGAAAGATAGTTTATTATCACTTAGTAGACCCTTCTAAGGTATTGAATTATGAATGATTCCTTCTCAAATAATGAGATGGGATTATTTTTTGTATGTCCTTAACAATTCTTAAACTTAAACTGGTTGATTAATTGATATATCCGAATCTAGATTTGTGTCGTAAGTGCTAGAAAAGTAGAAGGAATAAATCAGGATTTTTGAAGTTTAATAATGGATGATAGGAATCTACTTATCTTTCGGTATAATGGAAATATAGTCCAATATTTTACAGGAGGAGACAATTTGCTATAAGAATATCTTTGTTAACGTTTTCTATTGAAATTTAGGATTATGAATGGATAAGAGAAGCGTGGGGACGGTTATGGTGGTTTTTTATTAGTACTGGGGACTAGGCGGTGTAGCCGTACCAAGTAGGCAATACCAATCTGCAAGTGATTACAGCCAATGAATTGTACCATCATTGACATATTTTTTACCACTGAATGACGGACTGTTTACCATTTTCAATAAGATCAGTCTTCCGCAAACGGGCCATTTAATGGAGGAAGGCTTATTGAGCTAGCGCGTGCTTTTCTGAAAGAAGCAGGAACGTTATTTTGTACTTTGTAGGTTACTATTTTAATTATTGAATAAAAAGGGCACCACATAATCGACAAATATCTTTTTTGTGGTGCCTGGCTCTTATGAAGATACACTTTTTATACAAGCACAAGCTAAAATAGTACCTCTACATCCTAATACATCTCCCTCAACATTCGCTTCGCCCGAAACAACCTTGTTTTTATTGTCGAAAGCTTTATATTCAAATGATGTTCGATTTCTTTCAAAGATTGGTCCTTAAAGTAGTAGAGCGTTATAACCTCTTCATACTTCGAAGGTAGCTGTCTTAATTAACCTCTGAGTTCTTTATTCTCATACTTATTTAAAACCTCAGATTCAGGTGTACACACTTCCACATTGTTAAACAGCTCTAAATCTTCATACAGCAAATCCCGATGACGGTTAGTTTTTCGTTAAAAATCGATACAATGATTTCTAGCAATTCGATACATCCATGAATGAAAGGAACAATCCCCGTTAAACTTTTCAAGAGTTAGATAACATTTCACAAGAATTTCATGAGCAAGATCTTCCGCTAAATACCTATCTTTCACATAGGAAAGTGCCATGCTGTACACCAGCTTGTTATATTCCACATAAAGCTCATTTACGATTTTTTCATTCATACGTTGAGCAACATTCTCTAGGAAAATGGATTTACTTAAGTATATTTTTGTTTTCACATTTATCATCCTCTGCTCTAGAAAGGGAGATTCCTACAACCGTATTGAAGGGACGGTTTTCCTACTTTAATTTTCACCCTTTGAAAGAAGGAAAGAACCGAACTTCTCTCTGCCTATCATCCTAATTCACAAACATTTCATTCATATATAACTCGAAATTCCCTTGTTCTTCCGATGAATCTTTTAAAGCTAATTGACCTTTAAAACGTATTTCACCTGTTTTAACATCTGCAACAATCACATCGGCATTTATGTTTGAATTCATTTGTGAGGAAGCAATATAAAGTTTACCGTCTTTTACGGTTGTCATTTGACCATGTACAATATCCTTTTCACCGAATAATTGGATACTAAATGCTTGACCAACTTGATCGTCTACTAAACTATAGGGAGTTACTACGAGCTCTTGCCTATCTATAGTCATGAAAAAAATGGTAGAACCATCAAAGAAGCTAAGTTGGTTCTCATCTAATCGCAAGTCTGGCACAATAATTTTTTCTTTTTCTTTCGTTTTTAAATTGTAGGAAATGATCTCCTGATTAATAACTTCTTCCCTTGTTGATTCCGTATCTTCAATCACTTTTTTTTTCGTTTTTACAATGATAAGATGTTCATTCGCTTTTGTGGGGCTTGTTCTAATTAATTGTACATCGAGACGGGTATCATTTTGCCCTTCAGGAACCTGAATAA
>JAIMAD010000591.1 GCA_023512145.1 Bacillus sp. (in: firmicutes)
ACCACTGAAACAGTAAGAGTTTACTCATTTGTTCAATTGAATAGTTGTCTATTTTCGATTTAAATTGTTGTTCATACGCTAGTTCAACGTCTTTTTTCCATTGCAATATTGAAGCTTTTCCTCTACCTCTACCAGCCTTAAACGTAAGCCAGTCCTCTTCTTGCCATTGGTTCAGCTTCCGACGAGTTTGTTTGGTACTAAGATTTATTATTTGTGCCAGCTGGTTTACTTTGACATCTCCAGAAGACAGTGAATTCCATAGTGCTAATAAATAGTGATCCATGTGTCCATCTCCTTAAAAGTAGACATAAATGTTGAAAATGGTCATTTATATATTTCTTCGTCTAGTTTACAATTATAATTGTAAAGGGATGTGATGACAATATGGCTTGGAAGGATTATCCGCAAAATATTAAAGTACGACTAATCACATCATTTTTTAACCGAGCGATATCAAGCTCAGTTATGCCGTTTATGGCGCTCTTTTTTGCCCAGCATAAAGGTGCTATATGGGCCGGTAGTTTTTTAGTAATCAATGTGTTTATCAGTTTTTTTATTAACTTAATCGGTGGTTATATTTCAGATCGCTTTCCTCGAAAAATAGTTATTGTCATTACGACGTTATTGAGTGCAAGTATGTTTGCGCTTATGACAATTAGTTTAGTACCTGACGAGAAATGGATTGTCCTTTTTGCAATTGGCTATGTGGCTTTTACGATAACAAGTAGCCTTGGTCGTCCAGCAGTACACGCAATCATTATTGACTCAACAACACCAGAAAATCGCAAGGCCATTTATGCGCTCGATTATTGGTTAGTCAATTTAGCGATGGCCATCGGCGCAGCGCTGGGTGGACTGTTATATGTTAATCATCAGCTAGAACTTTTTATTGCTTTAACAGTTGTATCGGTAAGCCTACCAATTGCCTACGGAATTTGGCTACAAGATACACATGTGTTGCTACTTAAGAAAAAGCATAAGAATATTTTTGTTGATTTACTCCACAACTACAAGGTCGCATTTCAAGATAAACCGTTTGTCAAGGTAGTGGTTGGGTCGATGTTTATTTTTGCAGCAGAATTTTCATTAAATAGCTATATCGGAGTACGACTTACCAAAGACTTCAAATCGTTATTTGTAGGGGACTTTGAAATTGTTGGTGTGAGGATGCTTAGTATATTAAACATCGAAAATATGCTGATGGTCGTTCTGCTTACATTTTTTATTTCTAAAATGACGGATAAATTTTCAAAAAGAAAGATGTTACTGCTGGGATTATGTCTATATGGTGCTGGTTATATGGTTGTCACTTCAGCTAATATATGGCATGTACTTATTTTATTTAATGCGCTTGCTACAATTGGTGAACTTATTTATTCACCCATTTACAATTCTGAAAAAGCGAATATGATGCCTGAAAATCAACGTGGTTCTTACTCAGCCTTTTCTGGATTAAGTTTTAGTGGAGCCGATTTAATTGCTCGGTCAACGATAATAATTGGCGCTTTTTTAGTACCTACAATGATGTCGGTATACATTGGGATTATTTTAATGGTAGGAACGTTCCTCCTCTACAGTGGACTTTTCCTAGCAAACAAAATTCATAGTCCAAAAAATATTCAAAAGGAGTAAGGGGTGATCTTATCAAGTTTATTTTACTATTTGGGCCACAGGCAGTTGGAAAAATGACAGTTGGGCATGAATTAGAAAAAATAACAGCATTGAAACTTTTCCATAATCACATGACGATTGAATTAGTTAATCCTTTTTTTGAATACGGTACGAAAGAAGGAAATAGATTGGTAAGTTTATTTCGCCAAGAAATATTTGAGGAAGTGTCTAAGAGTGATTTATATGGCATGATTTTCACTTATGTCTGGGCCCTTGACCAACAAGCAGATTGGGATTTTGTTGAAAACGTTTGTAATGTCTTTGAGTCAAAGGGTGGCGAGGTTTTTTTTGTTGAACTCGAGGCGGATGGAGAAGAACGTCTTAGACGTAACAAAAGTCCTCATAGACTAGAACATAAACCTACAAAAAGAAACATTGAGTGGTCTGAACACGATCTAAAAGTCACAATGGAAAAACATAGATTAAACTCATTTGCGAGCGAAATCACAAAGGAAAACTATTTGAAAATAAATAATACAAACCTGGGTGCAGAGGAAGTAGCACAAATCGTTAAAGAAAAGTTTCAGCTTTAG
>JAIMAD010000592.1 GCA_023512145.1 Bacillus sp. (in: firmicutes)
GGTAGGCACTTAATACTTGAAGCGGTAAGGCGACAGCTGTTTTGAAATCCAATTGTTCGGGAATAGGAATCAGGACTCGTTCATCGACAATGGCATATTCAGCGTAGCCTCCTGATTCTATTAAGGTCACAATTCTTGTACCTGGCTTAATTTTTATCACTTGATCACCCACTGCCGCAACAACTCCAGCAATTTCGGCACCTGGTATAAATGGGAGCGGTGTTTTTACGACGTATTGTCCTTCCCGCCTTGCTGTATCTGCATAGTTAACCCCAATGGCTTTGATTTCAATTAGTACTTCATGCCCTGTCGGAACTGGTTTTTCAATATCAACAAGTGTTAATACTTCTGGTCCACCATATTCTGTTAATTGGATAGCTTTCATAATTATCGACTCCTACTCCCCTTTAAATGCTGGTTTTCTCTTTTCCTTAAAAGCTGCAATACCTTCTTGGTGGTCTTCGGTTTGCACCATTAACGTCTGGATGAGACGTTCCTGCTCAAGGATTTCCTCAAGTGTGGATGTAAACGATTGCTCAATTAATTTCTTTTGCATTCCAAATGCTTTGCCAGGTCCATGCGCCAATTTCAAGGCGAATTTCGTTGTTTCCTCCTGTAGTTTTTCCACCGGAACAATGTAATTAATCACACCTAATTGATAGAGGCGCTCTGCAGGGATAGGCTCTGCAGTGAAGAAGAATTGCTTAGCCAAATATGGGCCAATCAGCCTTGGAAGCAAGTAAGACCCACCTCCATCTGATATTAAACCAACCTGTGTAAAGCTAAGGATAAACTTACTATCCTCTGCGGCGACGATTAAGTCACATGCTAATGCTAAGTTGAATCCAGCACCTGCCGCAAAACCATGGACGGCAGCAATAATTGGCTTTTCCGTTACTTTCATTAATAGAATGAGCTCATTTAGCTTTCCAATATGTTCGTAAACGTGAACAGATCCAGCCTGCCCCATTGTTTTTACATCACCACCAGCACTAAACGCGCGGCCGGCACCAGACAAAACAATTACCTGAACATCTTCATCATTCTGAGCATTTTGAAGTGCAGTCTTTAATCCTAAAATCATTGCTGGACTAAACGCATTTAAACTTTCAGGGCGGTTTAATGTTAACGACAAAACGGGTCCTAATTTTTCAATTAATAAATGTTCTTGCATCATCACAATCATCCTTTCCGTTATTTTATTTCTCAGTGCGAGAACAACCGTAACTTCAGTTATGGATTGTTGACTGTAAATCGATTAATCCTTTAGTCATCAGGGTAGCTGTCAAACCGTCAAATCGAATTGACAGAACCGGTTGTTTCAATTATTATTTTTCCATCTTTTAAAATGGGCACAATCGAAGTGATTCCCTTTGAGGAAGCTACTAACAAGTCATCCTGCTGGTTATGTTTTTCTAACAAATTACCAACATAGGAGTCTAGCAGAATTTCATAAGCATCCTCATTCCCCCGATAGAAATACAAGGCTGATTTTGCGGCATCCGTTAATTCATACTCACCCTCTCTCATCATGCAATTAATTAAGTGCCCTGCACCATAAAAATCTTCTAAACTTGTTTCTCCTGAGTTTCCTGAACATATAATCAGAATGGTTTGGTCTTTGTTTATTTTTTGTAGGGCACTGGCAATGGCAGGATTATTGGGCATTGCAGCAATATAGACCTTTTTTGCTGAGGATGATTTTCTTAGGGCAACCGTGCCGTTTGTTGTCGATAATATCAACGTTTTACCTTTGATTGTTTTCCTGATTAAGGTTGGACTTGGATACAGAAATCCAGGGATTGGTTTTGCGTCCAGTTCGCCAGCAAGGACATATTCACCCTGTAGGTACTCCTTAGCATGTTCCTTAGCTTCCCCGCTATGTAAAACAGGAATAACTTCCTTTGCTCCATCCGTTAGTGCCGAAACAATCGTAGTAGTTGCCAAAAGAACATCTAAGACAACTGCTATTTTATTTCCATCATTTATTTTCTCTTCATTGATGTCTTCTTTCTTCATAAGAAGGTGAATCTTTATCATTCCCATCCGATCCCCTCTATTGCTTGTGGGCAGCAACAATTGCAGCATGCAAAATTAAATTTTTCACAGATTGGTTAAAATTAGCAAAACGTGGATCATTGGTTTGCCCTTTTTTATAGCGATAATAGATTTGCTGACCAATGACAGCAAGTT
>JAIMAD010000593.1 GCA_023512145.1 Bacillus sp. (in: firmicutes)
AGCTTTGTACGCGGCAGAGGAAAAAAGAATTGATGCAGGTCTTGTGGAGAAATTAGTTGCCCGTACACTCGAGCAAAATATTTTTACCCTGATCGAAAAAGTGGTTCAACGTAAACTGGATGAAGCCTTAAGAATTTATTATGATTTAATAAAACAAAACGAGGAACCGATAAAAATCTTGGCCTTACTTGCAGGTCAATTTAGGTTAATTTATCAGGGGAAGGAACTCTCAAGCAGAGGATATGGGAAACAGCAAATTGCAGGACTACTAAAAACACATCCGTTCCGTGTCCAGCTTGCTCTCGGTCACGCACATAAATTTACCAATGAAGAATTGGCAAAAATAATGGATCAGCTAGCGGAAGCAGACTATCAGATGAAAACCGGAGGTATGAATAAATCATTACTGATTGAGATGTTTTTATTTCATTTGAAAAAGTAAAAAAACGATTCCTAATTTGGAATCGTTTTTTTTACGCTATTTTGATAACTGTCTAGCACAAGCGGCCAGCGACTAGTGTACTTCCCGCTCCTTCTTCGATAAGTCAACATCGAATCGCTTGCGCTCTTTCATGTTTCCTTTATCTCGTTCGGAGCAGTCTTTGTCCTGTCGTGCGCTAAACGGCCGCTTCCGCTTTTCCAATTACAAAGCGTTTGTTTTTTTCATTAGACGGGATTTTTTACGAGCAGCAGCATTTTTGTGGATAAGGCCTTTTGCAGCAGCCTTGTCTAATTTACTTGCAGCAGGAATAAAAACTTCTTTTGCTACAGCACCATCGTTATTAGAAATAGCAGCTTCTACTTTTTTAACAGCAGTACGCATTGAAGATTTCGCAGTGATGTTTTGAGCTTTACGACCTTCAGACGTTTTTACACGCTTAATAGCAGATTTAATGTTAGGCATTACTTTCACCTCCTACAAGAATCGAGATTATATGAACTCGACTTTACATTCATTATAAATAATTCAGAACAACCAATATTTTATCAAACGGAAGCCTATATTGCAATACACAAAAAAACATTCTTCGTTTCATCTCCCAACCATATTACGGAAAAGGAATGAATATGGTGTAAAAATCAATATAACCATGGCTGTGAGAGCCCAGTCTAATTAGGCATGTTGCATGGATAAACTACCTTTTATTTGATTTGTGACAATTGCAAATTAAAAAATTGGCATAGTTCCACCCTTTTCCAGAAAAGGAACTTGCATGTTTTGGGATGAAGAGGGCAAAAATAGGAAATAGTTTCTACTTTAGGAATATTTTCAATGGGAGTGATTATGAATGGATGAGTCTATTGACTTAAGTCAGTACTCTGTTCGAACAGATTTAGCAATTGAAGCAAGGGAAATGGTCATTGATGATAGGTCAGAAACAGTTGGGCAGGAGCAAGACCTTTCACAAATTGAAGGCGTCATAATAAAGGAAAAAGATATTGAAGATATAAAAATTTCATTAGTAGAAGTTACCAAGCAAGGAGAAGAACAACTGGGCAAAAAGGCTGGTAGATATTTAACATTGGAAGTGCAAGGTATTCGGCAGCAAAATACGGAGGTGCAACAAAAAGTAGAGAAAGTTTTTGCTCAGGAATTTGTGCAGTTTTTAGAAGGATCAGGGATTAAGAAAACAGATTCATGTCTTGTTGTGGGACTTGGTAATTGGAATGTTACCCCAGATGCCCTTGGACCAATGGTTTGCGAAAACCTGCTAATCACAAGGCATCTTTTTCAGCTTCAGCCCGAAAATGTCGAGGAAGGCTACCGCTCCGTTAGTGCACTTTCACCAGGAGTTATGGGACTGACGGGGATTGAGACAAGCGATATTATTTATGGTTTAGTTGAGAAAACAAAACCTGATTTTGTGATTGCCATTGATGCCTTGGCGTCACGGTCAATTGAAAGGGTTAATTCTACGATCCAGGTCTCTGATACAGGTATTCATCCAGGATCTGGTGTTGGCAATAAAAGAAAGGAGCTAAGTAAAGAAACTCTGGGTATTCCAGTCATCGCGATTGGTGTTCCCACGGTTGTTGATGCAGTTTCAATTACAAGTGATACCATTGATTTTATTCTAAAGCATTTTGGAAAAGAGCTCAGGGAAGGTAATCGTCCATCAAGGTCACTTGTACCGGCAGGCATGAGCTTCGGTAAAAAAAGAAAGCTTACCGAAGAGGATTTACCTAAAGA
>JAIMAD010000594.1 GCA_023512145.1 Bacillus sp. (in: firmicutes)
GTATTCCATCATAAATGTAAAATCTTCACTAACAAGATAATATTGGATAAAACTGTAGGCGATATCCGCACTTATATGGTACTGAGCCGACCCCGAGGGAAAGTAGGAAGAACATTCTGTCCCTGAGATTGTTCGCCAAGGAAATAAGGCTCCTTTACGATGGCCCATTTCTTTGGCGTGATTTCTGGCTTGCTCGAGAATCGAATAGCGGTATAAGAGAAGCTTCTTGGCAATTTCTGGCTTGGTCATTAAAAAAACGGGGAGGATATAGATTTCAGTATCCCAAAAATAGTGGCCTTCATAGCCTTCTCCCGATAAGCCTTTGGCAGCAACATTGGAGAACTGATCCTGTCCTGTCGATTGCAAAAGATGAAATAAATTAAATCGTATTCCTTCCTGTAGTGAAGAATCTCCGAAAATTTCAATATCTGCATCGTACCAGAAATCGTTAAGAATTGTTTCCTGATTCATTAAAAATTGCCTGAAATCTTTCCCTGCTAGCCTTGTTTGTAATTGAAATGCACAAGACACTAAATCTTCTCCATGCCTCAATGTATCCACAAAAATACTTTTCTTCTCGAAAGTTACTTTTTCGACGAAATCCACGATAAATTCCGATACAACAGAATTAGCATGAAGATGATTTATTTTTTCAAAAGGATTCGATAGTTGATAGGTAGCCGCACAAGCCGTTTTAAGCTTTGTTGCGGATGTCTCGCACTCGACATAGGAGATAGTATCCGTTTGCAAGACATCAGTCACCCGGAGCAGTTTAGCATGCCCTGAGGATACCCGCGGGTCGACGGTGTCAACATAATTGGATACATCCCCATTTACAGTCGAAACAATCCTAAGTCTTCCTTGAAAGTTTGTGGACTCTATTTCTATCCTCTGGAGAAAAACTTCTTTTTCTAAAAATGATACCAACCGGTTAAAGCTTAGCTTTATTTCTTTACCAGCTGGTGAGCGCCATTTGATGATTCTTTCTGAAAAGCCTTTATCAAAATGCAAATGACGTTCAAACGCGAGGATTTCTCCATCTTCTAAACTAAAACGTTCTTCTTCTTGTTCTGCCCCGAAGAAAATTTCGATTGTTTGGGTATCAATGATGTTTAACAGCTTTTGTTGTGTATCTGGAAAGGCATGAAGTTTTTCGCCGTAAGGAATTTTGACGCTATCATGGAAGGCATTTAAGTAAGCTCCACGAATGGAATTTTGCGCAGAGGGCAAGCCTTCTTCAAAATTTCCACGGACGCCCAGATAACCATTTCCAGTAAAAAATAAACTTTCATCAAGTAAAATTTGCGGCTTTTCTGTACTAGTTGAACTGATTTTCCAAGACATAGTGTCCACCTCAATCATTCGGAGCACTCCATTCCTTAATGGTCGCTTCCGCTTTTCTTCTTATTCTTTTACACCACCGCTTGTTAAACCAGAGACAATTTGCCTTTGGAACAAGAGGACGATAATGAGTGTAGGAATGGTAACAATTGCTGTTGCTGCTGATACTTGCCCCCATAGAATTTCAAACTGGGTCCTAAGGAAGGAGATTGCTACAGGAACGGTATGGTATTCAGCGTTTGCGTTCAATGTTATCGTCAAAAGGAATTCATTCCATGACGCGATAAACGTAATGATCGCAACCGTAAATACACCAGGTGCAGCCAATGGAAAGATGATTTTATATAATGTTTGAAAGGGAGTGGCGCCATCCATTTTTGCCGATTCTTCAAGAGCCGTAGGAATCTGGTTAAAATGTGTGACTAAAATCCAAACAGCCATCGGAAGCGTAATCGTCGAATAGGGTAAAACCACTGCGAATGTGTTTAATAGGTTTAGATTTAAAAATAAGTTATAAATTGGACCAGTGATAATCATTTGCGGGAACATGGACACGGCAAGGATCAAACCCATAAGAATATTCTTGCCTCTAAAATTAAACCTAGATATAGCATAGGATGAAAAAGTAGCGACAACAATGATATAAATGGTTGTGGTTGTCGCCACAATAAAACTATTTTTTATTGAAGTTAAGATATTTTTTTCAAATAAAATGGTTAGATAGTTTTGGAAGGTCGGGTTTTCGGGTATTACACGAAAAGCCCCGGTTCCAAAAATTTCACCAGATGTTTTAAAGGAGGTTATAAATACCCAAATGAACGGGAACACCATCGCAAATAAATAGAATAC
>JAIMAD010000595.1 GCA_023512145.1 Bacillus sp. (in: firmicutes)
CTCTATGACCTAGGTGTGTCTTCACCGCAATTGGATACACCTGAAAGAGGCTTTAGCTATCATAATGATGCTCCATTAGACATGAGGATGGACAATCAAGCGGATGTTTCAGCTTACGATGTAATCAATCATTGGTCATATGAGGACTTAGTTCGCATCTTCTTCCGCTATGGTGAGGAGAAATTTTCTAAACAAATCGTTCGAAAGATTGAAGCAGCAAGAGCATTGAAACCGGTTGAAACAACAGCAGAATTAGTAGAGTTGATAAAGGATGCTATTCCGGCACCAGCACGAAGAAAAGGCGGTCATCCTGCTAAGCGAGTTTTTCAAGCGGTCAGAATTGCGGTTAACGATGAATTAGCTGTGTTTGAACAGTCGATTAATCAAGCGATTGACTTGTTAAATCCCGAGGGGCGTATAAGTGTCATTACATTCCATTCACTAGAGGATAGAATTTGTAAAGCAGCCCTTAAAAAGGCAAGTGAAACACCTGATTTACCTCGTGGTTTACCAATCATTCCGGAAGAGTATAAACCAATCTTAAAGTTAATCTCGCGGAAACCGATTCTTCCATCTGAGGAAGAACTAGAACAAAACAATCGTGCCCGCTCTGCAAAGCTTCGAGTAGCTGAGAAATTATAAAGATAATGTGCCAAAGGACTTTTAATTTGCACTTTAAGGTAGTTGAGCAAGACAAGAAAAATCAATCTGGAGGGAATAAGTTTGAGTAATCTTGCCAGGAATCCCCAACAACAGCAACAAGTTGAAAGAAAAACCCAAAATATGGGACAAGTTAAAATTAAAAAATCCTGGCTAACTCCGGGGGAAAAAATTATTGGTATCGCATTTGCAGGGATGGTTTGTTTTGGTTCCGTCCACCTCATTGCGAATCAAGCAGAAATATACGAAATCAACAAAAATATTCAAATCGTCGAAGCACAGGTCACTGAGCAGCAAAAAGTAAATAGTGATTTGGCGGTTGAAGTAAGTGAACTGAGTACGTATGAACGGATTTGGGAAAAGGCTAAGAATATGGGTCTTGCTTTAAATGAAAACAACGTCAAGGTTGTGCAAAATAGATGAACAAGAAACAGCCATATATGAATCTCGGAGCAACGATATTGTTTGTAATATTCTGTTTGCTCTTTTTTGGTTTGCTCTTTCGTTTTTTCTCAATCCAGATTACTGGAGAAGTTGACGGGCAACCGCTACAAGCGAAAGCACAGCAGAAATATAGCAGGGACGGGACTCTTTCCGCGGCAAGGGGAACAATCTTTGATCGTAGTGGTGCGGTTATTGCAGAGGATACGGCTGCATATACCTTAATTGCTATTTTAGATAAAAAGATGACGACAAATGCAAAAAAACCTCAACACGTAAAAGATCCACGCAAAACAGCGCAGGAACTTGCTAAGTATATTAATCTGGAAGAATCAGAGATTTATACTATTTTAACGGACGGGATAGAAAAGGGCAGGTTTCAGGTTGAATTTGGCAAGAATGGCCGCGATATAACCCATCAAACAAAGAAAGATATAGAAGGCATAGAGCTACCTGGAATTACGTTTATCCGTGATTCTAAACGTTTTTATCCTAATGGCACCTTTGCTTCGCACGTGGTTGGTTATTCAGACCGGGTCGAACAGGAGGATGGTACATATAAGTCTGTTGGGAAAATGGGCATTGAGAAAACACTTAACGACAATTTAACAGGGGATAATGGGAAAATTAATTATGAGAGCGATTTATGGGGCTATTTACTGCCTGATGGAAAAGAAAAAATAACCCCCGCTAAAAATGGAGAAGACATCTATTTGACCATCGACAAAAAGATTCAAACCTTTTTAGAAGATGCAATGAATAAAGTAGACGAGGAATATAAACCGGAAAAGATTATTGCCATTGTTGCTGATCCGAAAACTGGCGCAATTTTAGCAATGGGGCAACGACCATCCTTCCATCCGAAGACAAAAGAAGGAATTGATGAAGGCTGGCATAATGAAGCAATTGAAACATCGTTTGAACCTGGGTCAACGATGAAGATTTTCACTCTTGCAGCAGCGGTCGAGGAAAATGTATTTAATCCAAATGAAATCTATCAATCTGGTTCCTATCAAGTAACAAAAAAGGACAAAGCCATCCATGACCATAATG
>JAIMAD010000596.1 GCA_023512145.1 Bacillus sp. (in: firmicutes)
ATACAATTGAGTTTCATTAAAAAGGGAGATATTAAATCTTTCGCTCACATACAATCCAGATTTTTGCTGGTCATTGAGCTGATAATCAAAAAAAGTATAGGTAAGGGATTGTATTACTGGCCATAAAGAGAAAATGCCAATGATTAACAGTGTGGGAACGATAAAAAGCCACTCCCTAAACCCCATTTTCAGCATAATTTTCATCCTCTCTGTGTGCTTTTACGAGGTAGTTAGTAAAAAGTCTGTGAAAGAAAAAGACTCTAATGGTAATTAGAGCCCTATTTTTACATTTAAGAGATTATTTATCTTAGTATGAAGCGTTTTAGTCCAGTCGTCAGCGCTTTTTTCACTTTCCTATTCTATTCTCCCTTAACAGCACCTTCGATCGCTGTTACAGCTTCATCAAGACCTGCTCCGGAGCTTAAATATTTATGGGCTTGCACCTGAATCGTATCAGATGTTTTAGAGTACTCTGGTGAAACAGGTCTTGCGATGGTTGTGGTCAAAGCTTTTTGGAAACCTGGATAGCTTAGCATGACATTTTTAGCCTTGACTTCTTCATTCGTTAGCAATGCATTGAATCCAGGTAAATAGCCACCTTCTGTTGACATAATTTTTTGGCCTTCTTCACCTGCTGCAAAGTTAACAAATTCCCATGCACCGTCAAGCTGCTTCGAGCTTTTATTAATACCTAAAAGCCATCCGCCGACAGATCCTCCATTTGGAAGTGGAGCAATCCCAACTTGATCAACCGTTAGAGTAACACCTTCTTCTTTACTATTAATTCGTCCGAACGCATATGGCCAGTTACGGGAAAAGACTGCATTCCCTTGTTCAAAGTTTGTATGTGTTTCTCCTTCCGTGAAGACTAGTAGATCCTTAGGGGAAAAGGGAGCCTGCGTAAATTTGTACATCGTTTCAAGGCCGGATTTCACATTTTCAAAGGATTTAGTAAACTCCGTTACGTTAACAGTTAAACCTTCATATTGTTTGGATTGATAAACGAAACCAAGTTTTGTGTTATTTTTACCAGTATATGTTTGTGCCATGTTGTATAAGTCGTCATAGGTGTAGCTACCACTTTCTAGTTTTGCGGCATCTTCAGCACTTACAATGTCTTTTCGGAAATAAAGTAAACCTAGGTCTGGAAAGAATGGCAGGGTATATTGTTTCCCTTTATAATTTCCAGATGCCATGGATCCAGCATTATAATCAGCCTTGTCTAGGCCGGTTTTATTCAGGTTAACATCAAGCGGTTCCAAATATCCGGCACCAGCAAATTCGCCTGCCCAGACTACGTCCATTGACAGGACATCATAATCGGAAGAGCTACTAGATAGAGAGTTTAAGAGAGAATCGTGCATTTGCGCGGAGTCATTGGTCATTTGGGTCCATTCGATTTTGTACTTATCTTGCTTTTGGTTAAAAGCATCCAGCAATTTTTGCGTCGCAGGAGTATTGTCGTTTTGAGCAGCGAACTTAAGGACAATTTGTTCCTCACTAACTTTGTCCTTGTCTGCTGGTTTAGTTTTCTCGGTGTTTGCGTCACTACTACATCCTGTTAAAGCAATACTTGCCGCAAATGAAAACGCTAACAATTTTATTAATAATTTTTTTCTCTGCATTTATAAAGCCCCCTTCAGGTTTATACTTGAATTTTACCTAGTAAAAACCTACAATGATATTAATAATATGATATTTTTACCAATTTTCTAAGGTGATGTGTGAATGATTATGAAAAATGACACTATTGGGCATTTTCTTGAAACTCGCGCCGAAAACTTCCTGAATTTTTATTATCATCCGTCTTTTGCGTTAGAGCAGCAATTGATGGAATGTATTATTCGTTGTGACCAAAATGCAGCGAAAGATGTACTAGATCAAATTAATTGTTTGGAAAGAGCGAAGCTAGCACCAGAACCAACTAGATCACTTAAAAATTCACTAATTTGCTCCTGCACATTATTTACAAGAGCAATTATAAGAGGCGGAGCATTACCAGAGGATGCTTTTAACTTAAGTGATTTTATGATTCGGCAAATTGAAAAAATAGACGCCTTTGAGGACTTGAAAAAACATGAATATGAGATGGTTTCTGGCTTTATTGATACGTTAAAATCTGCTGAGCGCTTGGAATACAAT
>JAIMAD010000597.1 GCA_023512145.1 Bacillus sp. (in: firmicutes)
GGACAGAACCCCACTCACCATCCTGTCTGCTGCCTCCTGGTTTGTTTTCCTCTTTTCTTCTTTCTTCCTATCTCCCCCGCCCCCCCCCCCCCCCAGCAACCCAGCCAGTAATTGGTGGAATTTTTTCAGCATCGTCATCTTCAGTAACGCTCGTTTTTGCATTTTTTTCTTCTTTTTGACTTTTATCCTTCTCTACATAGTCTCTGTCGGCGAAACTGGAGATAAGTGGTTCTGGTAAAATGGATTCTTCTGGGTCTGGTTGTTGTTGAACAGTTAAGACAGGCTGGTTTGCTTGTTTGCGATTTTTCGTCCCAGGTCCTTTCTCGGTTACACTTTCTGCTTTTCGTTCTTGCCGTTTTTGTTTCCATTCCGCCAAATCCATTTTAAAGGCATCCCATTGATTTTTGGAAAAGTCAAAAATAGTTAAGATTATTTTACCGATGAAATCTCCAAATGATTTACCTGTAAGCAGAATAAAGCCAATCAGAATGAAAATAAATGCAATAATTTCCGTTCCCGTTTCTGCGAATAAATAATGAAATAGTGCAAACAAAACAGCTCCTAGCATTCCTCCGCCGAGATCAGTTGTGCTTGTTTCCCCTCTAAGTTCCATCATAAACAATTCCCATGTATTGCCGATAACACTAGGATTTTCAAACTTCCCATCATTCGATAACAAACGGAAAAGGGTGACATGACTCAAAAGGAGGATTGCTGAAGTTATAAAATAGGTGCCGACTAATTTAATATTAAAAAAGAAGGGGATTTCTCTTTTCCACATCAAATAAATACTTAGGATAACCAATCCAATTAAACCAAGCATATACCATTCTCCCATCAACAGACGGAAGAAGAAGACAGTCGCCTTGCCAACTGCCCCTAGCTTTGCAATCGAAATGATCGCTATAGCTAAAATGGCTAATGCAGTTAATTCAAATTGAACAGTACGTTTTAAATGGTTGTCTCTTTTTTTAGGTTGTCTTCTCTTTTTCTTTGCCATTTTATCACCTTGTATAATTTCATTATTGTTTACTATTCCTACATATACTTCCTTCTAATATAAAAAGGTAAAAAGGAAGAAAGCAGCCTGATTGGCTGCTCTTGTCTCCCTATCCTAATTATACCATAACCATTTTCTAAATTACCGACAATCCTTCAAGGTTATTAAAAGAAATTTTAGCACCAGGGCATATACGCTCATCCATAAAATGTTGTGGATCGCTGCTTAAAATGCGAATAACTTGAAAATCTTGTTGATCTGTAAGCTCTATTAAAATTGGTATCCCTTGAAAGTTTACTATTTGTTGTTTGCTGACATCCTCAGCCTCATATGGAAAAATCAATTCATTCGGCATCATCGTATATAAGATCATTGAATCAGTCCCTCGCTTTTATCCTTTTGAAGATCAATCATTTCATTTAGCTTTTTCATTGCCTGACCCAATCCGCCCATTTCATTAATTAATCCCGTTTTTACAGCATCGATCCCTATCACATTTGATCCTATATCTCTTGTTAAATTTCCCTTTGCAAACATCAAATCTTTAAATGTTTCTTCCGTTATTTTAGAATGCTTCGTTACAAAGTTGACAACTCGATCCTGCATTTTATCCATATATTCAAAGGTTGCTGGAACTCCTATCACGAGTCCAGTCAAGCGAATTGGATGTATAATCATCGTCGCGGTTTCTGCAATAAATGAATAGTCACAGGAAACCGCAATCGGAACACCAATTGAATGGCCACCACCTAATACAATCGAGACTGTCGGTTTAGAAAGGGTTGCAATCATTTCAGAAATGGCCAGGCCCGCCTCGACATCACCACCAACCGTATTTAAAATAATTAGAACTCCCTCTATTTTAGGGTTTTGTTCGATGGCAACAAGCTGAGGAATTAAATGTTCGTATTTTGTTGTTTTATTTTGCGGTGGTAATTGAACATGACCTTCCACTTGTCCGATAATCGTTAAACAATGAATACGTGATTCATTCATCTGTGGTACATTTGTCTGTCCAAGCTGTTGAATTTTTTCAACTATTGAAGCCTCTTTTCCAGCTTCTTTTGTCTCAGCTTCTTTTTCTTCATTTGTATATCGATCACGTTCTGTCATTTCGCATCCCCTTTCACTCGTATATAAC
>JAIMAD010000598.1 GCA_023512145.1 Bacillus sp. (in: firmicutes)
CCATATAATTTTGAAACGAATTTAGGCACATGGGATTTTAATAGGGACAAGAAGAATAAAATAAATGGGTTAGGGGATTTTAATGATAAGTTTGGATAATTTATTTTCTAGGGGTGTACTTATGACAGTTTTTGTTTATCAAACATTTGTGATTAAACAGGATAAATTTAAAGAAGGAATAGATAATTTAAAAGCGATTAAAAAATTCAGAAATGAGCAATACGATCACAAGGTTGAGATTTTAACACCTGTGTCTGGACAAGATCATACATATGCACTGTTAACGAAATACGAAGGACTCGCTGAAATGGAATTCCAAAACAAAAAAATGTTTGAGGATGAAGAATATTTAAAATTAATTGAAGATTTTTTTCTTCAAAATATCGCTCAAGGTAGTATGTATACACAAATTTACAGAACAATGAATGAAAATAATGGCGAGAAAAAAAAGGAGAAAAAATAGTCTGCGTTTGAATAACTAATACGTTTGTTAAAAAACACGGCTTTTTATAAAACCGTGTTTTTGTGTTACTAATGGATAAATGGAAGCCTAAAAAAGGAAGCCCCTTGGACTATTGCACTTACCCCTCCCCCATCAATGGTTCCTCAAGAAAAACTCCCCTAAGTAAATTAAGGAACTCTTTACGGTTACCTCGAAAGTTAGAACTTTGAAAGAAGTATTGCATCATCTTCCACATCTCACCAAATCTCCCACCCAATGTTTCTCGAAGTACCTTCGCGCCTGTAGGATCCGGTTTATCAGGTACAATCATATTAATTAAGTCTTCTCGAAGGAGGTACAAACCAAATACCTCCTTACCATAGATATATTACCTGGTTAGCTTTTCCTATAAAAATTTCTAATTCTTTAACTCTCATACTCAAATCGTCTCCATTTTACTTGTTAAAAACGATTTTTTACGAATCCAGTATCGTTAATAAATAGAGCGTAAATTGGAATACTAAAATTACTTATTAAAAGTGGGAGGATAAAAACATGATCATACAAGAGCATACTTTGTCCATTTTCGCCTTAGGTGGAATTAATGAAATCGGAAAAAATATGTATGTACTTCAATATGCAAACGATATCGTTATTATTGACTGTGGCGCTAAATTTCCAGATGAAAGCTTATTAGGAATTGATTTGATTATCCCTGATATTTCCTACTTACAGGAAAATGAGGATAAAATCCGGGCTTTAATTATTACACACGGACATGAGGATCATATCGGGGCTATTCCCTTCTTCATAAAAAAATTAAATATACCCATCTATGCCACACGTTTTACACTCGGGCTAATTGAATTGAAATTAAGAGAACACAAGCTTCTCAGGGATACCAAGGTGGTACCGATAGACTCCGATTCACATTTGGATTTTGGGGAGATAGGTGTATCCTTTTTTAAAGTTAGCCATAGTATTCCTGACTGTCTCGGGATTGTCTTTCAGACACCAGAAGGGAATGTTGTACATACTGGGGACTTCAAATTCGATTTAACCCCTGTGAATGACCAATTTTCGGATATTCACAAAATGGCAGAAATCGGCTCGCGAGGGGTCTTGGCACTCATTTCTGAAAGTACCAATGCCGAACGTCCTGGCTCTACCCCGTCGGAACAATCAGTAGGTGGACATATTGAAGAAGCCTTCTTGAGAGCCAACCGCAAAGTCATTATCTCTACCTTCGCTTCAAATATAAATCGCGTCCAGCAAGTGGTTGATGCAGCACTAAAAACTAACCGTAAGCTTGCCTTGCTTGGTCGAAGTATGGTAAATGTGGTAGCTGTTGCTATGGAACGTGGCTATTTAACTATTCCTGATGGAATGCTAATCGAGGCACGCGAAGTAAATCAATTGCCTCCGGAAAAAGTGGTTATCCTTTGCACTGGAAGTCAAGGAGAGCCCCTTGCCGCCCTTTCCCGCCTATCTAGTGCAAATTTTCGGGATGTAGAGATTCTACCTGAAGATACGGTTATATTTGCTGCATCCCCAATACCCGGGAATGAACGGGGTGTTTCTCTTATCGTAGACAACCTATTTCAACTAGGGGCCAAAGTGGTTTATGGATCGGCAAGTATAACAGGGATGCATGTTTCCGGACATGGTTATCAAGAGGATTTAAAACTCATGCTTACA
>JAIMAD010000059.1 GCA_023512145.1 Bacillus sp. (in: firmicutes)
AGGTTGTCTTTTAGACAGGAAAAAGACGTCGAATCCGACGCCTTTTTGATGACCAATGCCCGCACACTCGTGACTTCAGTCGTGAGTGTGCAGGCATATTTAATGATATGTGATTGCTATATATTATCCTTTTTTATCCTACATTTATAGAGTCGGGAAAAATCAGCGTCCCGATCTTCACTAATCAAAAACTCGCTACTTACGATTGCAGTTAACAATTTTCTTTTTAGTGTGGAATCTTGCACTTCTTTCAGAATCCATTGTCTTGTTGTAAAAAGGAATTCTAAATAATCCTCATAGGTGACATCAAATTGCTGCTCAAGCTGGGTACGAATTTTGCCAGCGAGAGTTGGACTCGCACCCCCGGTTGAAACGGCAATGCTCAAACGACCGCGTTGAAAATGGGCGGGAACATGAAAGTCCGACCCCTCGGGATCATTTGCAATTGTCAAAATCTGGTGACGTCCCGCTGCATTTTTTACTAACTGATTTATTGACTTATCATTTGTTGCTACAAAAATCATAAACGCATCCTTAAGGACTTCTTCTGAAAAGGACTTTTGCTGCCAATCAATTTTGCCGGCAGCAGCTAGCCTTTGAATTTCATCTGTTGCCTCTGGGCTGACCACTATTATCTCCGCACCCGTGCCAAGAAGGCCAGTTACTTTTCTCTCGGCTACTTCGCCAGCACCGACCAACACTACTTTTCTTCCTTCAAGCTGTAACATAATCGGATAGTTTGCGTTCATGCTCCACCTCACTTGCCCGTTTTTCGATAAGAGGAATCAACTTTTCTTCAAACCCCACTGGTTGACAAAAAACAATATCTCCGTCCGTTCTTGCTAACTCTTTCTTCATTTTGACGGTATATCCACCGAAAAACAAGAAGTAAGGAAGAATAAAAATCCTCTTATCTAAAAGTTTTTCTACCATTTCATGGTAGAAAACAGGTGTGGTGACATAGGCAATATGAACCTCTCTACCCATTTTCTTGGCTAAACACTGTGCTAGGTTTTCAAATTCTACCGCCGCTGCTTTTTCCCTGCTTCCGTGACCCACCAATAGCACCGTCTCGTCTACTCGTTTCTCAAAACCAGCTTCAGCTAATCGAGTGCTAAGAATTTCGACGATAATTCCATCAACACCAAGTGGCTTACTATAACAAAATACAATATCCGGGAAATTAGCGAATAATGCCGGGATATCCTGATTAACGTGGATACCAGGCGATAGAAATATAGGAACAACAGTAATCTCCTTGGCTCCTTTGGCCACACATGTTTCAATTGCCTGTGCTGCTGTGGGCTGGTCATTTTCAAGTAAGCCATATGCTTGAATGGTTGCTAAAGACTGCTGCATTACTCTTTTTATAAAATAACTAAACTTCTCGTTTGCGTCTGCTCTTCGGCTACCATGAGCAATATAGACAATTGCGCTCATGATTACATCACCACAATCGGTTTGTCCACCAAATATTCGACTAGGGATTCCTTCATAGCTCTCTTCGGCATACCGTTTGACGGAAGGCCTAAGTTCACCACTGCAGCCATGGTCTGTTTCCCCATACTAACAACCTGCAAATCCACTAGAAGCTCCACAGCGTTTATTCCACATTCTTTTAACCCTTCAATAAAGGGTTCAACAGATGCACGGCAAGGAAATACCATTGTGTTCACATCTGCTTCATCTAGCATTCTTTTAAAAATAGGCAAAAATTGGATGTCAATCACTTTCTTACATGTCACCCAAGTGTCTTCTTTAGGATGATTATTTTTCAAAATGCTATTATCCCCGACAATAAGTAACTTTCCTACCTCAGACATCTCGTCGATCAAACAAGAAATCAATCCACGTTCTTGTAGTTCATTTATTGTTTTAATGGACAAACCGAAGAAATCCGCAGGTATTCTTCTGATATCCACTTGTTTTTCAATCATCGTTTTGAAGAAATCGCCCACACTTTCAGGTGATGTGAACAGAATTCTTTGATAGCTCGAAATGTTTGCCAGTATATCTTGATTTACAGGTACAGCTATCTTTTTCCATTTTGGAAATTCAATCACGTCTGCTCCTTGATCCATTAATTCCTTCGCTAGCTCACTTAGACTGTCCCCTGTACGGGCAAGTAATATTTGCCGGCCATACAACGGCTTTTTCTCAAACCAGCTTATTTTCTCACGCAGGGCAATAACTTCACCTACAAGAATAATCGCCGGATTGCTGAACTTTGCAGCTAAAACCTTTGCAGCAATATCTGCTAACGTTCCTTGTAACGTCTTTTGACGGCCGAAGGTCCCCCATTGAATCAAAATAATTGGGGTAGATGATGGCTTACCATGCTTGATAAGATTCTTACAAATGAACGGTAAATTCCCTACTCCCATGTAAAAAGCAATCGTATCAACACCTCGGACAAGCCCTTCCCAATCAAGTGACGGTTTGCCATCTGCAGATTTGTCATGGGCTGTTACGACTGCAAACGACTCTGAATACTCCCGATGTGTAACTGGAATGCCTGCATAGAGTGGGGCTGCAATCCCCGATGAAATGCCAGGAACGATTTCAAAAGGAATCTGATAGTGGGCAAGGACTGCCGCTTCTTCACCAACTCGACCAAAAACGCCAGGGTCGCCGCCCTTTAAACGGACAACCAGTTTGCCTTCAAGAGCCTTTTCAACCAAAAGATCATTAATGTTCTCTTGGCGTAATATATGGCGGTCCGGCAATTTGCCACAGTAAATCAGCTCACAATCAGCTGGGGCAAACTCCAGTAGCTTTGGATTGGCAAGCCGGTCATATAAAATGACTTCTGCTTGCTTGATCGCTTCCAGCCCTTTAACGGTGATCAAACGAACATCCCCAGGCCCTGCTCCTACTAAAAATACGCTTCCTATTTTCATTCTGCAGCCTCCTTTCCCAGTTTTCTTTCTTATAGGACGATAAAAATGATGTTCTCTTCAATTTCCACTATAAATGTTCGTACATGACCAACATCCGGCGCCTGAACATGTCCATCTACTAAGGAGATTTTCCAATCATAGAGGGGGCAATAGACGTACTCACCACTGACAAGCCCTTCTGTAAGGACACCGCCTTTCGGATGGGGGCTACGGTTTTCAAGTGCATAAACCGCGCCGCTAGATATTTTAAATAAGGCTATTTCTGTTTCATCAATTTTTATTGAATAACCTACTCTCCCATTTAAATTAGCATAGTTTGCAACTGGTATTCGAGTAATAGTTTGAATCATTTAGAATCACTCCCGACCTTGATAGTGTGCAATGCATAATATTTATCTTGAATTTCTTTACTTTGAATTGCTTCATTCCATGGCTCGATATACTTTTGCAATGTTTTATCGATGCGCTCATTTAATGATTTCCGTGTTTCTTCATTTGCTAAGACTTCTTTCACATGATCCAAGCCCACTCGTTCTACCCATTTAGATGTACGCTCCATATATTTCGCTGTTTCACGGTAGTATTGAAGGTAAGCACCGGTCAACTCCATTACTTCAGCTTGCGTTTTCACGGTGCATAATAACTCACCAGGGCGAAGGTCGACACCGCCATTACCTGCCACGTAAATCTCCCAACCGCCATCAATTCCAACAAAACCAATGTCCTTAATGCCCGCCTCAGAGCAGTTTCTTGGGCATGCAGATACGCCCATTTTCACTTTATGCGGTGTATCAAGTCGTTCAAATTTCTTTTCAAGTTCGATTCCGAGTGTCATTGAATCCTGTGTACCATAGCGACAGAATTGAGCTCCAACACAAGTTTTAACCGTGCGTAGTGTTTTCCCGTAAGCATAACCAGAAGGCATATCAAGGTCTTTCCAGATACTTGTTAAGTCATCTTTTTTGACTCCGAACAAACCGATACGCTGACCACCAGTTAATTTTACCAGTGGAATGGTGTATTTTTCAGCGACTTCACCAATTTTTTTCAAATCTGCAGCAGTTGTCACACCACCATACATTCTCGGAATTACCGTATACGTTCCATCTTTTTGGATGTTTGCGTGCATTTTTTCATTTACTAAACGGGAATCGCGATCATCCTTATATTCATCCATGTGTATCATGCCAAGGTAATAGTTAACCGCAGGGCGGCACTTTGTACAGCCTTCCGACGTATTCCATTCCAGGACGTTCATAACTTCTTTTACGCTTGTTAAACCTTTTGCTTTGATCTCCGCAACTACTTCATCTCGGCTTAATGTCGTGCAACTACAAAGACTTGTTTTCTGTGCAGCCTCTTCATCAAATTGGTCACCTAGAGTATAAGCAAGAATACTGCTTACCATCGGTTTACAGCGCCCGCAAGAACGACCTGCATTCGTGCAATGGCTTACTTGATCAAGCGTTGTTAAGCCTTGTGTTTTGATGGCCTCAACAATCGTTCCTTTTGTAACACCATTACACCCACAAACTAATTCATCATTCGGCATCGATGCAACATCGCCACTTTCTCCGTCTGCTCCACCTTCGGATTGCAACACTGAAATGCTCGTCATCCCGCTAATTTCTTCTTTTTTCGTGAGCATTCGGAACAGCTTCGTACTATCTTTTGTATCACCATATAGAACTACGCCAACAATTAAGTTTTTACGGATTAATATCTTTTTATAGACTCCATCATATTCGTTGTAAACCATGATGGATTTAGTCGAACCATCTTCAAAAATTTCTCCGGCAGAGAAAAGGTCTACGCCTGCAACCTTTAGCTGCGTCCCCGTAACCGATCCTTTATAAGGTTCTCCGACAATTCCACAAATATGGTTCGCAAGTACTTTCCCTTGTTCATATAACGGAGCAACCAAGCCATAGACCATTTCCCTGTGCTCGGCACATTCTCCAATTGCGTAAATATTTGGTACACTGGTTTCCATAAAGTCATTCACAACAATGCCGCGATTCACGGAGATGCCGCTGTTTTTAGCCACTTTTGTATTGGGCTTAATTCCAATTGCCATAACAACAAGATCCGCTTCAACTGTAGAACCATCCTTAAAGCGAAGGCCTGTGACGCGCTTGTCACCTTGGATTTCCACGGTTTCTTTTTCCATTAAAAAATTCATACCCTGTGCTTCTAGTTCTCCTTTAAGCAAAGATGAGGCAACCGGATCCAACTGGCGTTCCATTAAATGTGGCATGAGGTGAACGACATCAACTTTCATGCCTAGGTTTAAGAGTCCTCTTGCTGCTTCAAGACCAAGGAGTCCACCCCCGATTACAACGGCCTTTTTATATTGCTCAGATGACTTGATCATTAATTCACAATCTTTGATATCACGAAATCCATTCACACCAATTTTGTCCACTCCTGGAATTGGCAGCATGAATGAATTCGATCCGGTCGCAATAATTAGTTCATCATACTCGACTTCATGGCCTAGGTCTGAAATAACCCTTTTACCTGCCACATCGATGCTAATTACTGCTTCTCCTATAAATAATTGAATATTATTTTCTTTATACCATTCAAGGGGGTTAATAATAATATCTGCAAAGCTTGTATCACCCTGAAGGATATTAGATAATTTAATCCGGTTGTAGTTTGGATATGGTTCTTGACCAAAAATGGTTATTTCAAATTGATCAGGTGATACTTTAAGGATTTCTTCTATCGCTCTGACTCCGGCCATTCCGTTTCCAATCATCACTAATTTTTTCACTTTGGTCACTCCCTATATGTATAATGGGTGATTATTAATTAACAAGGTTTCCTTTGTAGTTAAATTGTAAACTCATTTTTCATTAAAGTTTGTGAAGTTAATCACATTAGCAAGTATATTTGTGAATAATTTCACATTTTTATAAAAAAGATTAGCCTAAAATAGAAAAATAGCACACATCTGTGTACTATTTTTCGGTAAACTACCTATTTTCCGCTTTTATTCTCTATATATGGTTTCAACCACGAATTAACCATTGATACGAGAACACCAATTATTGCCACTAATACGATTTCCCATAATTCCAAGGATATTAGGGTAGATAGCATACAAGGTGAGGTGAGGAAATAAGCCAGACTTCCGATAAAGCCTGCCACCCAGTTTATACTATGGCTTCTGCTGACTTCTGATTGTTCAGCTATCCATCACTGGATAGGTTATTAAATATGCCCTAACTCACGACTGAAGTCACGAGTGTGCGGGCATTGGTTATCAATCAGAACTCCCCAGGTAAGAACGTAATCTTTCCCTCCCCTATCTGCTACATTTCCACCACCAACAACAATTACTTTTTTGCCAACAAGTCGCAACATAATGGGATAATTCATCTTCATGGTCACACACACCGGATGCCCTCTCTTGGGGGAAAGCGGAATTTATCGTTAATCGACTACATTCGCATTCTTCTCAAGGCTCAGGGGCGTACAATCGTTGTGGTTATCAATTGGTCACCAATCGTATGGACAAGAATGCTTTTTAGAATCGGTTTACAATAACCACAAGTACGACCGGCGTTTGTGCTATGACTTACAGAATCAAGGGTTGTTAATCCATGTGTTTTAATAGCCTCAACAATCGCTCCTTTTGTGACACCATAGCAGCCACAAACTACTTCATCATTCGGCATCCTGGCGATTGCCTCAGCATCACCAGCAGTTTGACCTTCAGGTTGCAGTACTGAAATACTGGTCATCCCCCTGATATTTTCCTTTTTCGATAACATTCGGAACAGTCTCGTGCTATCTTTCGTATCACCATATAGTACCACACCAACAATGACGTTCTTACGGATTAATATCTTTTTATAGACACCCTCATATTCGTTGTAAACCATGATTGATTTTGTTGAACCGTCTTCAATAATCTCTCCAGCAGAGAACAAGCTAACACCCGCAACCTTTAAGTGTGTTCCACTAACAGATCCTTGATAAGGGGCCCCATCGATCCCACAGACGCGTTCAGCAAGGACTTTCCCTTGTTCGTATAAGGGGGCAACCAAGCCGTATACATTATCCCTGTGTTCAGCACACTCACCAAGTGCATACACATTGGGTTCACTTGTTTCCATATAGTCATTTACGAATATTCCACGCTCCACATAGATTCCGCTATTTTTAGCCAATTCAGTATTGGGGTTTATCCCAATTGCCATTACAACAAGGTCTGCTTTTAGTGAAGAACCATCTTTAAAACGAAGACCTGTGACACGCTCGTCTCCGAGAATTTCGGCTGTTTCTTTTTCCATTATAAAGTGCATCCCTTGTGCTTCGAGTTCCGCTTTAAGGAACGATGAGGCAATCGGATCCAACTGGCGCTCCATTAACTGGGGCATAAGGTGAACGACATCAACTTTCATGCCTAAGTGTAAGAGTCCTTTTGCTGCTTCAAGTCCAAGGAGGCCGCCACCAATTACCACAGCTTTTTTCCCGTGTTGTGCTGATGCGATTATTGTTTCGCAATCTTTTATATCACGAAATCCACTCACACCTACTTTGTTAGCACCTGGAATTGGCAGTATCAATGAGTTTGATCCTGTTGCAATAATTAGTTCATCGTATTCCATTTCACGGCCTTGGTCTGAGCTAACCTTTTTACCCACTACATCAATTTTGGTTATCGTTTCACCTGTAAATAACTGGATATTATTTTTTTTATACCAATCTAATGAGTTGAGGATAATATCATCAACGTTTGTATCTCCTTGAAGGAAACTGGATAACTTAATCCGATTATAGTTTGGGTATGGTTCTTGTCCAAAAATGGTTATTTCAAATTGATCAACTGAAACATTAAGGATTTCTTCTATCGCTTTGACTCCAGCCATTCCGTTGCCAATCATTACTAATTTCTTCACTTTGGGTCACTCCCTATATGCAAAACCGTTAATTAGTGCCTTTAACTGGTTTTCTTTCTAGCTTAATTGTAATCGCCAATCCCATTTTCACTCGTGTGTTACCTCACATCCGGTAATTTATTTATGAATCGCTTCACATCCTTGACAATAACATTAAGCGGTTAGAAAAAAGCCTCTTCCCAATGGAAAAAGGCTTTTTTCATTTATTTTTTCAAGTCTCTGGCACGTTACCAAGAACAGTACTTTTGCTTTTTTTTAATTAATACATCTCTGAAGTCGTTTTAGCCTGCATGTGAAGCAACAGGTAGTCAGGACCACCCGCTTTGGAGTCTGTTCCTGACATATTAAAACCGCCGAATGGTTGATAACCAACGATAGCTCCCGTACAAGAACGGTTAAAGTAGAGGTTACCGACATGGAAATCTTCACGTGCTTGTTCCATGTGGGCACGGTTTGTGGTAATTACGGCACCTGTTAAACCGTACTCCGTATTGTTTGCAATCTCGATTGCTTCATCGAAATTCTTGGCTTTTGTGAAACCAACCACTGGTCCAAAGATTTCTTCCTGCATGAGACGTGCTTTTGGAGCAAGGTCCGCAATAATCGTTGGTTGGATGAAATATCCCTTCGAATTATCACCTTCGCCACCAGCCATAAGCTTCCCTTCTTGCTTGCCAATTTCAATATAGTCCATAACTTTTTTAAAGGCATTATTGTCGTTAACAGGACCCATAAACGTGTCCAGCCCTGTTGGGTCGCCGACAATTATCTGATTCGTTAACTCAACAACACGGTCTAATACTTGGTCGTATACATCTTCAACGACGATGGCACGGGAACAAGCTGAACATTTTTGTCCAGAGAATCCAAAGGATCCAGCGACGATGGATTGTGCGGCAAGCTCAAGATCTGCTTCACTATCGACAACAATTGTATCTTTTCCACCCATTTCCGCAATCAATCGCTTCATCCAAACTTGACCTTCGCTTACCTTCGATGAACGATTGAAAATGCGTAGTCCGACCTCGCGAGAACCTGTAAAACTGATAAAACGTGTATCTTTATGGTCAACTAAATAGTCGCCTACTTCTGAACCGTTACCCGGCACAAAGTTTAAAACACCCTTTGGCAGGCCTGCTTCTTCCATTACTTCAACAAATTTGGCTGCAACAACAGGTGTGGTCGATGCAGGTTTTAATAACACTGTATTACCTGCAACAATAGCTGCAACCGTAGTTCCTGCCATAATTGCCAACGGGAAGTTCCATGGTGAAATGATGATTCCTACTCCAAGTGGAATATAGTTATAACGATTAAATTCATTTGGACGACTCAGGACTGGGACACCATCTTTTAGCGACAGCATTTGACGTCCATAAAATTCAAGAAAGTCGATGGCTTCTGCTGTGTCAGCATCCGCTTCCTTCCACGGTTTACCTGCTTCCTTTGTCAAAAGTGCAGAAAACTCATGCTTGCGGCGACGAATAAGTGTCGCTGCTTTAAATAATACATCTGCACGAACTTCTGGCTTTGTTTTTTTCCATGATTTAAATGCTTCAACGGCTGCTTGCATTGCTTTTTCAGCAAGATCCTTGTTTGCTTTGGATACCCGACCAACTATTTCTTCAATATTAGCAGGATTATAGGAAACAATTTTATCTTCGGTTGCAATTCTTTCGCCATTGATGACAAGATCATAGTCCTGACCTAGGTAGGCTTCCACTGTTTTTAATGCATCTAGATAGGCTTGATGATTTTCTTCATTCGAAAAATCTGTAAATGGTTCGTGCTTGTAAGGTTGCACCATTTCTTAAACCCTCCTATGTATAAAACGTTTACATTCACTGTTCATTCTACATGATTCATTTCAGAGTCGCAATCAGAAAAGCGCAAACGCCTGGGTCAGGGGCGAAGCGACCCGAGCCCCTAGGCGCTGCAGCACGGACAATTTTCAAAGTCAAAACTTTATACATTCTTATCTTGAAAAAAAAAGACCTAGCATGAAGCCAGATCTTATTTATAAATATGAACTAAGGGTGTGGTTTCATTTGCCTTGCGAACGATCAGTGCCTCAGGTCCATCAACAGAAGTTACACTTACTGAGACGGAAAGATACTCAGGAAAACGCTCCATCACTAGGCCTGTTACATATTGCGTAAAACCAACCCCTTCTGTTTTCCCAAAAAATTGGATTGGAATGTTGATAGTCAACTCCTGCAGTTGATCACCGACGTAAAATGCCCTCCCAATGACGCCGTTAAAGTTCGGGAAATATTCTTCGACATCTTGCTTAAAATTTAAAAACATTGTGACATCATCCCGATGCGTTTTCTCGGCATCTGTTGAAGGGAATAGAAAGTATTTTTCATTTACTTTTTCCCAATCGTTTAAACTTGAGTTGCCCTTATCGACAGTTGTATAGCTGATGAAGTTTCCAGGAACAACAGAAGTTCTATTTTCCTGTTCAAACAAGGCAATTGTGATAGGAACATCCTTTAAGTCATTCATATTTCGCATCCGTTTTACCACTTCTGCAGCAATTTTCTTTCCTTCTCTTTCCATTTCCGCAGGATCAATTTTTTTCTCTAGGGTGTCTCCGTCTTTTTGTAATTTATAGTAGTAGACGGAATTTAGTGCCAAACCAATTGTAACACCGGCAAGCGTTACATTACCCTTATCATCTTTTAGTAAATAATCATGTTCTAACATATGGGCTAAATAAATTGGCGTGTTTGGCTCATCACCCGTTCCAGTATCAACAGGGTTTAATCCGAGATTATCGGTATCTTTTATTTTATTTGCTGTCAGCTGCTCTTTTGTGTATTGCCGGTTTAACCATTGTCTTACCGTTTTTCCTTTGATTTTCTGACCTTCCTGAAATAAATATTTATCAGTATCAAAGGAATTTTGGGCAATTCTCATTAAGCCCATTTCAAACTCATTTAAGTCATATCTAGTATTGATATTATTGACAACCAAACCACGCGCCTCACCTGGTACAAATGGCAAGATTGTCCGATAATAGCTGTCCGAAATATTATATTTTGGAACAATTGCCTTCCCTTTCACTTTCTCCTCTGTTTGAACAACTTCATTTTGCTTCTGAAAGTTTGGTGCACAGGCACTTAGCAAGAAGACAAGGGAGAGAGCAAGAAATGAGAGCTTTCTCACGTTGATACACCTCTTATTTTTTTATTTCTACTAGGAGTTTCTCCTCGTCCCATACTTCGATTCCTAATTCTTGTGCCTTGTTCAGTTTCGAACCGGCATCAACACCCGCAATGACGAGGTCTGTCTTTTTACTTACGCTGCCGGCCACATTCCCACCAAGCGCTTCAATTTTTTCTTTTACTTCATTTCGAGATAACCCTTCTAACTTCCCTGTAAGAACAACCGTTTTTCCTGCAAAAATTGACGTTGATTCTTGCGCAGAAACTGGTTTTGCCCCTGTATAGTCCATATTAACACCAACAGCAGCTAATTCCTTCATTAACTCCATCGCTTCTTCTTTTTCAAAAAAGACAACGATGGACTCAGCCATTTTTGCGCCAATTTCATTAATTGCAATTAGTTCTTCCTTCGAAGCAGCAGCAAGATACTCCAGTGCACCAAATTCTATAGCCAGCGTTTTTGCCGCTCTCGCACCAACATGACGAATCCCGAGCCCAAATAACAGTTTTTCGAGTGAATTTCCTTTCGAAGCCTCGATCGCTAGTAACAGATTTGTTGCTGATTTCTCACCCATTCTTTCTAGTCCTAAAAGCTGTTCACGGGTTAACTTGTAAATATCTGCGACATCTGCAATCAATTTTTCAGCAAAAAGCTGACTGATTACTTTTTCACCAAGGCCATCAATGTTCATCGCACCTCTTGATACAAAATGGATTAAGCCTTCACGAAGCTGCGCAGGGCATTTCGGATTGATACAGCGCAATGCTACTTCCCCAACAAGTCTGACAAGCTCACTAACACACTCCGGGCAATGCGTTGGCATCAGAAAATCCACTTCATCCCCTGTCCTTAGGTCCACAAGCACATTGACCACTTTTGGAATAATGTCGCCTGCTTTTTTAATGACGACTTTATCACCTATCTTGATATCCTTTTCTCGGATTAAATCTTCATTATGCAAAGACGCCCGTTGGACAGTTGATCCGGCAACTTTAACCGGTTCAAGAATTGCCGTTGGTGTAATCACCCCTGTTCTGCCGACACTTAACTCGATATCTACAAGAGTTGTAACCACTTCTTCTGCTGGAAATTTGTAAGCAATTGCCCAACGCGGGCTTTTTGCTGTTGTTCCGAGCTTAGCCTGCTGCTTGAGGGAATCTACTTTGATGACAATCCCATCAATTTCATAAGGAAGATGTGGGCGCTTTTCGACCCATCCCATAACATATTCAATAACTTCTTCTACCGTGGCACAGTTTCTCCGCTCTTGATTGGTTTTAAAACCAAGACGATCCAAATAATCAAGTCCTTCACTATGGGACTTTCCGATGACATCACTATCGCCTGGTGTTTCAATGCCATATAAAAAGACATCAAGCCTTCTTGAGGCAGCAATTTTTGGATCCAGCTGCCTGAGCGAGCCTGCAGCTGCATTTCTTGGGTTTGCAAACAACTCCTCGCCTCGTTCCTCCCTCGCTTGATTCAAGGATTCAAATGAACGTTTTGGCATGTACGCTTCACCGCGGACCTCCAAAGAAACATTTTCACGTAAACGAAGTGGGATGGACTTGATTGTTTTTAAGTTAACCGTGATGTCTTCACCAATTTGGCCATCTCCACGGGTAGCTCCTTGCGCAAACAGACCATCTTCATAGCGTAACGAAACAGCAAGCCCGTCAATTTTCAACTCACAAATATAAGCAAATTCGTCGCCAACAGCTTGCCTGATGCGGCGATCAAAATCCCTTAATTCCTGTTCATTAAAAGCATTACCTAAACTAAGCATCGGTGTCCGGTGCACAACCTTTTCAAACGATTCACTGAGGATTCCACCCACTCGGACTGTTGGAGAATCTGCTGTTTTTAAGTGCGGAAACTGTTCTTCAAGCGTTATGAGCTCTTGCATTAACCTGTCATATTCAGCATCTGGAACAGATGGTTTATCGGCAACATAGTATTCATAGCCATATTGATTTATTAGTCTTCTAATTTCAGTAATTTTCTGTTCAGGAATTTGTTGGTCCATATATCCATCCCTTTCATAAAAACTTTCATGTGTAACACTCCCATACCAGTCCTAGCAAAGGATTAATTATGCGCGTTACATCAACAAATAAAAGTGGCGTGAGCGAAACTTAACCACACCTGTTGCTTAATATCTTACTTTTTTAGCATCTGTCTTAATTAGTGTAAAAGTTAGTGTAGCTCGCCCACATCTAGTTACGCTTTTTTTATGGGCGCAAATTTAGCCAATAGACGTTTGATTCCAACTGGGCTAGGAAAAGCAATATCAAGCTCGGTTCCTTCCGCTTGTCCTTTGACACTCACAACAGTTCCAATACCCCATTTTCCATGTTCCGCTTTATCGCCAACCTTCCAACCGATACCCTCTCCACCGCGGTCAGCTGAAACTGGACGCATGACTGGTTTTCTTGCCGTCACTGGTGTAGCAAAGGATACCCTTGCTGCACCATTCGAGGTTGCTTTTGAGTCAAATGATTTTCCGGTTGACCCAAATGGGGTATTCATTCTTTGCTCTGGCTCGATACCCTCTAAAAGATCTTCAGGTATCTCGCTTATAAAACGGGAGGCAGGGTTCATACTGGTTCTTCCGTACAATGTTCTCATTTGTGCATTCGTTATAAATAAACTTTGCTCCGCTCTCGTTATCCCAACATAGGCAAGGCGGCGTTCTTCTTCCATTTCTGTTTCTTCCATTAATGATCGGCTATGTGGGAAGATACCTTCTTCTAGACCAATCAAGAAGACCACAGGGAATTCCAAACCTTTTGCAGAATGCAAAGTCATCAAGGTCACCGTATCTGCTTTCTCCACATCACCATCGTGCGAATCAATATCAGCAACAAGGGCCAAATCTGTTAAAAAAGCAACAAGACTTTTATCTTCGTTCGATTCTTCAAAGTTTTTTGTTACTGATAATAATTCCTCAAGGTTCTCTAAACGACTTTGTGCTTCCAGTGATTTCTCCGCTTTGAGCATTTCTCGGTAACCCGTCTTTTCAAGAACTTCCTCGACTAGTTCTGTTACAGACAAAAACTCCTGCATCTGAATGTAATTTTGAAT
>JAIMAD010000599.1 GCA_023512145.1 Bacillus sp. (in: firmicutes)
TGTGGAGGAACAGGAATGCGATCGATTTTCCATTTTCGGTATTCTTCTAGCAGCTGCAAGGCGCATCCCTGAGTTGGATCACTTTGTGAAGGCAGGAAATTGGAAGCAGCATTTAACGACAAAACAATATGCTATTGATGTTCATCATAAAACATTAGGGATTATTGGCATGGGAAAAATCGGATCACTGATAGCTAAACGTGGGCATCTAGGATTTGACATGGATATTTTGTACCACAATCGCACCCGTAATACAGAGGCGGAGGAAAAATATAGCGCTACATACTGTGACTTTGATACCCTTTTAAAGAAAGCAGATTTTGTTTGTCTAATGACACCACTCACACCTGAAACCGTGAATATTATTGGAGAACGAGAATTTAATTTGATGAAAAAATCATGTATTTTTGTGAATGGATCCCGTGGAAAAACTGTAGATGAAACAGCACTTATTGATGCCTTAAAAAATAAAAAGATTTATGGAGCAGCCTTAGATGTTTTCCAATCAGAACCGGTCCAAGTGAATCATCCACTACTTCACTTTTCTAATGTCGTAACTACACCGCATATCGGATCATCAACCTATGAGACTGAACTGAAAATGGCACAGCTTGCTGTTGCAAATCTACTGGCTGGCCTTACCGGTAATTGTCCAACGAACTTGGTTAACCCTGAGGTCAAAACCTAATATTATTGGTAGTGAAACTTGAACTAGATTCAATAAAAGGAAAATGCTGGAACATTTTTTTGGGCTCCAACATTTTTCAATTTTGTTAATAGCTCTGAGAAGAGGCTTACTAAGAGTAGAAAATATTTAAAAGATTTGGCGGAAAACAATAGGTTTAAGAGCATTCTGATTACGAAATAGCTGTAGAATATCTTAAAAGCAGAGTTGCTGTTCACAAATTTCCTGAAACTAAAGTTACGTGACTCCTTATTATGTCCATATATAGGTAATATGGACATTTATCTAAAAAAAGAGGTAGGAAATTTGAGTGTTTGTACTTAAACGGCGTCGTTTTTGTTATCATTTGTTTAATAGTAATTAATTGAATTGGGGTGCTTTATTTGGCTACGATTAAAGAAACGTCTGTTGAACTAGAAAAATTGGTTTCTTTTCTTTTTTCTTTAACGCCACACTCTTATGACGTATTGAGCAACCAATTTTTGGGAACATGGTCTATTCAAGATATTATTAGCCATATTATGGGTTGGGACAAAGATTTTTTAAAGACACTTGAACAGATTGTAAATAATGAAAAAGTAATACTCAAAGAACATCCTGATGTGCAGTCTTTTAACGATGCCTCGGTTGAATTCGGCAGAAAAAAGAAACCACAGGATTTGATAAATGACGCCATTTATCAACGTAAGCAAATGATATTAAAACTTAATATGGTTACTGAATCTGCTTTTATAAGTCAGTTTAATAATAGTCATTATACGCTAGAGAGTTTTTTACAAGAAATGTTTGTATTTCATGACAAGCATCATATAGGACAAATAATGCAATTTCTTAAAAGGGTCGGATAACTTTTGACACACAATTAACGAAAATTAGTTTGTGGCGTTCTGGCACAGGAACTTATTTCCATCTCTCTACAGCCCCGAATAACAGGCCAAAAAGGAAGTCATTTTAATACAAAAAATACCAAGACGGTAAGTCCTGGCATCAATTTTCATCCATCAACTTCGACATATATATACAAAACTCGAGTGTGCCAAGTGCTTTTACCTTTCACTATTTCAAGTGATTATTTGTATGAATAATTCAAACAATCTCTATCTCAGTAAATCATATTCCTCTGTTCTTTTACTGCAGACTCTGCTCATTTTAATTTAACTATTTCCTAAAAAAAGTGCCAGGATTGTAAATCACAGCATCATTTTACATCATTAATTTCGACAAAAATTTACAAAACTCCGGTGGAACCAAAAAAAATCTAAATCACTCAAAATCCTATTTTCCCCAATTATTATGTATAAATTCTTTAAACAGTTCATTTAAAGCTGCCTTTTTTTGACTTTTTAACCATTCAACCTGGTCGATTGGCAGTTTTAATTTTAATCTAACATCTTCATTAGGCATTTCTACTTTTCTTATATCTTCTAATGTGATGCCCTCTTCAATAG
>JAIMAD010000600.1 GCA_023512145.1 Bacillus sp. (in: firmicutes)
TATCTAGGATGACAACACTTAATGGCTGATCACTTTCCTTTGAGACCGCTAATTCTTTTTCAAAAAGCTCTTTAAAATAACCATGGTTATTAAGACCGGTGAGGGAGTCTTTATTTGCCTTATCTGAAATCTCTTTGAACAAGTGAAAGTGCTGCTTAAATGCTAAAGACAATAAAAAGGCAATACAGGTAAAAAGAAACAGTCCGAATAATTTTTCGGTTTCCATTAAAACGGCAAGTACTAATGAGAGCATAAGCGTACTAATATAAGTGGCAATCGTCTCTTTAATAATTTCCTTAAAGACAGTTACTAGGCTTTCGGATGCAGTTAATAGGAAATAAGTACCAATTAGCAATACATTCGTTACAAAGTAGATGAATAAAGATATTAAATATGGAAAGAAGTTATCTAAATGGATGCCACCAATTTTACCATCAGAAAAAATGAAAGCATAATTGGCATATATTATCATTAATGAATAGATGGCGAAATTAAAAACATGCTTCCACCAGACAATTTTTCGTTGTGTGAAGGCAAATAGAATTGAATTTATTAGTAATACACTCAAAGTTAAATGTAGCCCAAATAAAAAAAGACATGCAAGAAATATAGAAGAATCCATAGAAAGGGAATTTCCCTTTGGTGGAAGTAATATTGGATAATGATTCAAAAGTAAAATTGCTCCTGCAAAAGCAAGAATGATTAACCATTCAAACCTAGAATGAAGAGAGAAATCATAAAATATAATAAAGGTTATGAAACCTAAAGTAGATACCCAAAAAAGGTATTTATTTGTTGCTGTCTTTAGACAAGTCATTTTCATCACTCTCATAAACAAGATATAGGAGAAGTAAAAAATTACTCCCCCTTTATTATACACTTAAACTAGTCTAAATCCAGAAGTTAAAGCAATAACAATCGAACCAATAATGATTGCATTGTAAAGAATTGCAGTTAATTTAATGCCGTGTTTTTGTTCGTTTTTCATCTTTTTTCACCCCCTTCCAAGAAGAGGGAGGGATTATTCACTTTTTTTGCCAATGGATGATGAACCATCAGATACTGAATGAAATAGAAGATTCCGATATTCATAATGATATCGCCGATACTTATTATTTGTGTACGTGGATAAGGGTCTGAGATTGGAATTACATCGCCCAAAAATCCAAGGTACGTTGAAGACGTTAGCATCGTATGCTTAGCGTATAAGCTTTCTTTAAGGGCTTCGATATACCCAGGATCCAAAACCGCAGCTGCATCTACTGATACAGGCATTCTTCCATCGTTTAGGACCATTACTAGAAAATTCAGAAATACTCCGATTAAAATTAAAATAAATCCCGGATTATTGCGGTTAATAAATAGAAATAGTAAACCAAGTACATAAACCACAATGTAGATATATCCACTTACCTGTCCAAGAAATTCACTATCGTTTTGGAGCATAAAAACGGCCAATTGAACGACCAATAGCAGAGGAAATACCCAACCCCACTTTAACTTTAGCTGTGCCAGTCCTCTTAAGTTACCTTTTCGAATAAAACCAACAATAAACGAAATAATTATGCCGTCAAATACCATAAGTTGTAACCTACCTATGCCAGAATATATAACTAATAGTCAAGAGTGAGAAAATTCTACCAAGGAAAAATATTCCTATTATAATATAAACAAAAATAATTACCAAATGCAAGGAAAATTGGAAGCAAGGGGACGGTTCGGGAAGCATGGGGACGGTTCTTTTGCTTCCTGATCTTGTTATCCAAGGAACATAACCCTATTTCCCCCCCTATTTAGGAGTAAACGAAAAAAATTGGAAATTCCTTGATTAAACAGGCGGCTATCTTCACAATTCTCGACATTTCTCTTCACCATTTAGTGGTAGAAAGTACTGTATCAAAGGATTTACAGTAAATTTAATTAAACGTTTGATTAGTAAGTCTTTTTGGGGAAACAAGTAGAAGATTGTAAATAGTTAGCTTCTTTCGATAGTATTGCAGATTATTAGAGAAAACAGAATCGATGTCTCGACAATCTTTTTTCCTAATAGATTGCCAAAGTTCATTTTTTTCGAGGGTTTGGAGCACATTTAATCAATCGTTTAGTTACTTATTGGAGTGATGAAACTG
>JAIMAD010000601.1 GCA_023512145.1 Bacillus sp. (in: firmicutes)
GTACATGATACGATAAAGAAAATGGATTGAAAAGAGGTTCGAGATGCTGGGAATATTGTCAGCTGGAATTGCCCCAGGTTTGGCCTTGCTAAGTTATTTTTATTTAAAAGATGAATATGAATCAGAGCCTATATCCTCTGTTCTTAGGACCTTTATGTACGGAACTCTTCTTGTGCTACCTATCATGTTTACGCAGCATGTACTTGAAACAGAGCATTTGGTTAATTCCCACCTTTTTGACGCGTTTCTAAGCTCAAGTCTTCTAGAAGAGTTTTTTAAATGGTTTATTCTCTATTATGTTGTCTATCAGCATGTTGAATTTGATGAACCATTTGATGGAATCGTATATGGTGTGGCCGTTTCACTTGGTTTCGCTACGCTTGAAAATATCTTTTATTTACTAGCAAATGGGATTGAATATGCAATGACTCGTGCACTATTACCAGTTTCAAGCCACGCCCTTTTTGGGGTCATAATGGGCTTTTATATTGGTAAAGCAAAATTTACTGTAGGGAATAAAACGAAATGGATCGTACTCTCCCTCTTCTTTCCATTCGTTTTGCATGGTTCTTATGATTTTATCTTAATTTCACAAGAAAATTGGTTATTTATTATTTTACCTTTTATGATTTTCCTTTGGTGGTTAGGATTACATAAAGTGAAAAAGGCTAAAATTATTAGTGCTAATCATACGAAGAATCAACTCCCTATCTAAAACCCTTCATTCATGAAGGGTTTTTTTTATTATTCTTTTTAAAATGGAATAAAAACACCAATATAACTAAAAATAGGGTTACTGCAAAAAGATTGACAATGGGGGTATTATTCCATGCTAAAGAAAAAAATCCAGATAAAATTCATCATGCTACTCACTCTTTCTTTTGGGCCATTATTATTTGCGAACACTAACGTGGTTCATGCGTTCTCCAATCAAATCATCCAACGAGGGGCTGTAGGCGCTGATGTAATTGAATTACAGTCTAGGCTAAAAAATATTGGATTCTTTACCGGAAAAGTTGATGGCGTTTTTGGGTGGAGGACATATTGGGGATTACGAAACTTTCAATATGAATTCGGTATGCCTATCGATGGGTTGGCAGGGACGGCAACAAAAGCAAAACTTGTAAAGGCAAGCAAATACAATGCCACCCAAAAATCAGCAACACCAAAAAAAGCAGCACCCAAAACACCAACTGCAGCAAACACACCAAATGGCTTTTCGCAAAATGATATCCGGCTCATGGCTAATGCTGTTCATGGCGAGTCAAGAGGTGAATCGTTTACAGGTCAAGTTGCGGTTGCGGCAGTTATCCTAAACCGCGTCAATAGTGCATCCTTTCCTAATACCATTTCTGGTGTCATTTTCGAGCCAAGAGCATTTACTGCTGTAGCAGATGGGCAGATTTATCTGACACCGAATGAGAACGCCAAGAAAGCGGTTATCGATGCAATAAATGGCTGGGATCCTACTGGTGAAGCATTATACTATTTTAATCCAGATACAGCCACTAGTGGCTGGATATGGGGAAGGCCGCAAATAAAAAAAATCGGGAAACATATTTTTTGCAAGTAGAGGGGTGAATAGAATTGATTAGAGGAATAATAATAGGTGTTCTTACCATAGGTGTTGTTGGAACCGCCTATTGGGGCTACCAAGAACATCAGGAGAAAAATGCCGTTCTATTACATGCAGAGAACAATTATCAACGAGCATTCCATGATCTTTCCTATCAAATGGATCTATTACACGATAAAATTGGAACGACCCTTGCGATGAACTCAAGACACTCCTTATCCCCATCCTTAACTGAAGTGTGGAGAATCACTTCAGAAGCACATAGTGATGTTGGACAGTTACCGTTAACATTACTCCCTTTTAATAAAACAGAAGAATTTTTGGCGAATATAGGAAACTTTAGTTATCGAGTGGCGGTTCGGGATTTAGATAAGGAACCATTGTCAAAAGATGAATATGAATCATTAAAAGTCCTCTACAAGCGCTCGGGTGACATTCAGAATGAACTCCGAAATGTTCAACAACTGGTTTTGAAAAATAACCTCCGCTGGATGGATGTTGAACTTGCGCTGGCTTCTGGCGAAGAATCTGCAGATAATACAATTATTG
>JAIMAD010000602.1 GCA_023512145.1 Bacillus sp. (in: firmicutes)
AATTATTCTTACAGATTTATGCATAAGTAAAAAAAATAATAAAACTAAATATCCTAAAAATTGTAAATTAAAATATTACAAAATTATATACATTCAAAAAGCAATTATCTAAAAAATGAACAAATACAATCAAAAGAAAAATAAAAAACAAGCTGCCGCTCACACATGCGGCAGCTTATTTCTTTTTCCATATTTGTTTCAAAAACGGATAAATGTTTTCAACTAATGGTTTTAAATTGCGCACCGATTCCATTAATGAATCGATCGTAACCATAAGTTCCACATAGTCAATAGCGGGTGGATTCGCAGGAGAATCTTTGTGATTATGATTGCTTTCTTGATGGTCTCTATCAGGTCCAAACATGAAACTAGTGAACCGATCTTGGTTCTTCTCTTTATTTTCTTCTTGAACTTCCAAATCGATGACAGCTCCTTTTAGAAAGTACTTTATATGTTAGAATATGAATATATAAAGAAAAGGTATGTACATTAATGGAATAAAAACAGGAAGAAAAGGTTGCTTAAAGGAGTCTCCATTTGCTAAAATTAGTACCAAGTCATATTAATTGATAATAATTTATAAATTTATAGAAAACGGGCTATGAATTGAGGAGATGAAGCTTGTGAGAGCTGGTATTGTTGGGATTGGAAGGTATTTACCAGAAAAAATTGTCACTAATAAAGATTTGGAAAAAATAATGGATACCTCTGATGAATGGATTCGCTCAAGAACTGGAATAGAAGAACGTCGTATTGCAGGAGATGATGTTAATACATCAGATATGGCCTTTGCAGCCGCTCAAAAAGCGATTCAGGATGCAGGAATAACCCCGGAAGATATTGATTTAATTTTAGTAGCAACGGTTACTCCAGATACACCATTTCCATCCGTTGCCTGTAGGATCCAAGAAAGATTAGGAGCTACGAAAGCGGCGGCAATGGATGTTAGTGCGGCATGTGCGGGCTTTATGTATGGAATCGTAACAGCGAAACAATTTATTGAGTCAGCAGTATATAAACACGTGCTTGTCGTTGGAGTAGAGAAGCTGTCCAAAGTTACCGACTGGAAAGACCGCAATACGGCAGTATTATTTGGTGACGGTGCTGGTGCAGTAATAATTGGAGCTGTGTCAGAAAACCGTGGGATTCTTTCCTTTGAGCTCGGTGCGGATGGGACAGGGGGTAAACACCTCTACCAAGATGAATATATAATCATGAATGGACGAGAAGTGTTCAAATTCGCTGTACGACAAATGGGTGAAAGTTGTATCAATGTGTTACAAAAAGCTGGTTTAACAAAAGAGGATGTTGATTACCTCATTCCTCATCAAGCCAACATTCGTATCATGGAAGCATCCAGACAAAGATTAGATCTCCCACCTGAAAAAATGTCCAAAACAGTTCATAAATATGGGAATACTTCTTCAGCCTCAATACCTATTTCCATTGTGGAAGAATTGGAAGCAGGAAATATAAAAGATGATGACCTCATCGTTATGGTGGGTTTTGGCGGTGGCTTAACCTGGGGTGCCATAGCCATCCGATGGGGTAAATAAAGATATATATATATATATAAATAGGGTAAAGTTAGGAAATAAAGGAGATAGATAACATGGAAAAGCGTAGGGTTGTAGTAACAGGTATTGGTGCTGTGACACCACTTGGAAACGATGCTGAAACAACATGGGGTAAGATTTTAGAAGGTAAATCAGGCATAGGTCCACTGACAAGAGTCAATGCAGATGAATATCCTGCAAAAGTAGCGGCACAAGCAGATGACTTTAAACCAGAAGATTTTATCGAAAAAAAAGATGCGCGGAAAATGGATCGTTTTACACAATTTGCCGTAGCTAGTGCCATCATGGCAGTGAAGGATGCAAATTTAATCATTAACGATGAGAATTCCGACCGTATTGGTGTCTGGATTGGTTCTGGCATTGGCGG
>JAIMAD010000603.1 GCA_023512145.1 Bacillus sp. (in: firmicutes)
GTTATGCAGGAGCTTGAAGCTCTCGGCAAGGAACGAACCAAGAAAATTTACGAATCCAATGGTGCTCACGAACCACTTTTTGGCGTGGCTACAGGCGCTATGAAGCCAATCGCCAAGAAAATCAAAAAAAATCAACCACTTGCGGAGCAGCTTTACGAAACGGGAAACTATGACGCCATGTACTTTGCAGGCATCATTGCAGACCCAAAAGCAATGACTGAGGCGGATTTTGAGCGGTGGATCGATGGGGCGTATTTTTATATGCTGTCCGATTTTGTGGTTGCAGTAACTTTAGCTGAAGCAGATATTGCACAAGACGTTGCCGATAAATGGATTGCAAGTGGTGAAGAGCTGAGAATGTCAGCGGGTTGGAGTTGCTACTGCTGGCTTTTGGGTAATCGCCCGGACGGGGAATTTTCCGAAAGTAAGATTGCCAATATGCTTGAAAATGTGGAAATTACGATTCACGATTCTCCAGAACGAACTAAATATGCTATGAATAGTTTTATATACACAGTGGGGATTTCATATTTGCCGCTCCATGATAAGGCGGTCGAGACCGCAAAGGCAGTAGGTCCAGTAGAAGTCAATCGGGACAAGAAAAAAAGCAAGTTCCTACTCGCTTCCGAAAAAATTCAAAAGGAAGTAGATAAAGAGAATCTTGGTTTCAAACGCAAATATGTAAGATGTTAAACAATAGACTCGTTTCGCGAACGATCTTCAAGTATCGTGAACTTTTATGGTGTAACGCTTCTTTTATAGTTGCTTTTACTCTCACATTTTCGTCAGATAAGTTATAAATGTTATAGGAATAGCAGCTTACACATCATTTCCGGTTCTTTGGAGGCTGTCCAAACTGTGTGCAGTAGCTATCCTCTAGGAACTCATTAATAAAGCTAAAATCTATTACTGTTTAGAATTTTTTCAGTAAATGATTAGTTGGAATTCTATCGTATAACATGGAGTGAAAACTTGATTGTTTTGGCTCTAGTCTGAGCACGAGAAAACCCTTAATGGTTGGTGTTTGGTTGTACCAATTTTACCATTATGGGGGTTTTTTTGTGTGAAAAAAACCCAAAATATCAAGGTTTAAACCACTTTTTTCATGTCGTTTTGAAACCTAAAATCATCTCGTAATTATGTGATTTGAAAGAGACTTTTTCACCGATCTCGAACGTAACCGAGGGTTCAGATGAGGTTAGTTTGCACCATAAGAACCGTCCGCCTTGGAATCTTCAAAAGCGATAGTTGGGTCATGATACTGCATATCGATCATTTCCTCCATACAGACCAAAACTTTCATAGAGCGCCTCATAATAACGCTGTGTAAATTTTTTGTCTAAGATCCCGTAAAAATAAGCGACTGGATTTTTGACGACATCGTTAAACTTGAGCTTCCGAATTAGTTGTTTAAATGAATGGAGAGATACTTCCAAGATTCGTTCGGTTTCTTTTTCGCTATTATTGCGATACGCAGCAATTTGTGTCATTCTCCAATACTCCTCAATGTTCTTTGCTTCAGGAAAGAAGCACTTGACTAGCTGCACAAAAGGCTGTGGGATTCGGTCACTGACATAGGTGTGGTCCAATATGGACGGCTCTTCCTTACGTTTAGTTATCTCTTGTTTTTTAGTTTTTAAAAGATTATTAGTTTCATTAGGGTGGTTTATTATTTCCTGGTTGGGTGGTTCATTGGAAGGAATACGATTAAATACGTACAGGTTACTGGTCTGCGAACCATTTTTCCGTTCCGTTTCATAGATGGTAATGATTCCAAATTCCTTTGCTTTTTGGGTCATTCGTTTAAAGGTAGAACGTGAAATACCGTTCTCGTTGTATTCGTCATGAATTGCTTTTAAGACGGTCCCGATTTTCGCATTACAAACGCCAGGGATTTTTGCCGCAAAACGAACCAGCCTTTTTAACCCCATCAATTCCCCTTTTGAAAAATTTCCCTTGTGTTCCAGCAGCCACATTTCCATATGGTGATTAAACTCAGTTAGACTTGCGAATTGCGAAAATTGCTCATACCGTTCAATATTTCCCGATTTTAGATTCATTCTTTTGCGCCACCC